>JBOIBC010000203.1:0-3412 GCA_050739295.1 Gammaproteobacteria bacterium | reverse complement strand
GTTCAAAAACCTTGTGAGACACAATATTTAGCAAAGGTTTGGTGGGCCGTGGGAGACTCGAACTCCCGACCAACTGGTTAAAAGCCAGCTGCTCTACCAACTGAGCTAACGGCCCGATATTTTTGACATTGCAGTTGCCATCCCTGGCGATCACCTGATTATTCTATAAGACCCAGCCCGACCATCCATGGTCGGGCGCTCGCGGGCGCGGAGCTGTGCTCCGCGTGTTCCCCGCTTGCCCAACTGAGCTAACGGCCCGATGTAGAAATGATGCTCTGCAAAGGCGGCGCATGATAGCGGATGAGCGCTGAATTACAACCCTGTCAGCGATACACGGTGGGATCCGGCACGCCGGCCTCCCGGAAACCCTGTTGGCGCAAGCGGCAGCTATCGCAGCGCCCGCAGGCGCGTCCATTTGCATCCGCCGTATAACAGGAAACCGTGAGCGCGTAATCCACGCCCAGTTCCATGCCACGGCGGATAATCTCGGTCTTGGAAAGTTTCATCAAAGGTGTGTGGATATGGAACGGCCGGCCTTCCACACCCACTTTTGTTCCCAGTTGCGCGGCCCGCTCGAAGGCGGCAATGAATTCCGGCCGGCAGTCAGGATAACCGGAATAATCCACTGCGTTCACGCCGATAAAAATGTCCTGGGCACCGAGCACCTCCGCCCAGCCGAGCGCCACGGACAAAAATACCGTATTGCGTGCCGGAACATAGGTTATGGGGATACCCGCAGCCGGCTGTTCGGGAACCTCGATGCGAGTATCGGTAAGCGCCGAACCACCGATGGCAGATAAATCCAGCGCGATAGTCTTGTGTTCAATGGCATCGAGCTGTTTTGCGAGTCGGGCGGCCGCGACAAGTTCCACACTGTGCCGCTGTCCGTAGGCGAAGCTCAGGGCATAACAGGCATAGCCTTCACTTCTTGCAATGGCAAGCGTGGTGGCCGAATCCAGCCCACCGGACAACAAGATAACAGCTTTCTTCATTATTCCGGCACGCCGCCTAATGGCCCGGCACATTGCCCCATAGATATTTATGCAGTTGCACCTGCAAACGCACCGGCAAGCGATCCGCCAGAATCCAGTCAGCCAGTTCTACCGCTTTCAACTGCTCGTGGCTGGGCGAGAACAATACCTGGCAATGTTCCGTCAGCTTATATTTCCGAAGCACCTGAGAGGACCAATCATAATCAGCGCGGCTGCAGATAACGAACTTGACCTGATCACGCGGGCGTAAGTGCCGGATATTCTCATAAAGATTGCGATTGCATTCGCCGGAACCGGGTGTTTTCAAGTCCATGACCCGGATCACACGCGGATCAATGTCCACGATTGGCAACGCACCGCTGGTTTCGATGGACACCTTATAGCCGGCATCACTCAGACGCGCAAGCAAAGCCATGCAGTTCTTCTGCGCCAGCGGTTCGCCGCCGGTGACGGTCACATAACCCGGCGTGAAATCCGCCACCCGCCGCAGGATGTCTTCGATAGACATCCATTCGCCGCCGTGGAAGGCATAAGCGGTATCGCAATATTGGCAGCGCAAGGGGCAGCCTGTAAGGCGCACGAATACCGTCGGCCAGCCGACACTGTCCGCTTCGCCCTGGATGGAATGGAAAATTTCGGTGATTCGCAGCCGCTCTCCCGCGGGCAGCGTGTTGCGTTGCGATTTCGGCTGCGGCCTGACAGAGGAATTCAAATCTTCAGTGACCCTCTTTGCGCATCCGGTCTAATCGCTGCTTGGCAAGTTTGGCCACGTTGTTGCCAGGATACTGCTTGATTACGTTTTCCAGGGTCTTGCGCGCAACTTTGTACCGTTGCATTTCGTATTGGGAATAACCGGTCTTGAGCAAGGCATCCGGGGCCTTGCTGGAATTCGGATAGCCCTGTATCACCGCCTGATAATTCACCAATGCCCCCTGGAAATCGCTCATCTGGTAATGCGCTTCGCCCATCCAGAATTCCGCGTTCGGCACCAGTGGACTTTGCGGATATTGCTGGATGAAATTGGTAAAACCATTTATGGCGTCTTCGTAGCGGCCTTGCTTCAGCAGCACAAAATTCTGCTGATAGGCCGCTTGATCACCGCCCGTGGCCGCTGTGCCCGTAGAACCGCCAACGGCCGGCGCCGGGTTCGCTGCGCTGCCGGCAGCAGCAGGCGCAGCGGCACTCAAGCCCAACTCCAGTTTCTGCAAGCGCTTGTCCAGATCGGAATACAGATCCCGCTGCTGCTTCTTGCTGAGCTGTTGATCGTGCTGCAGCACCTGCACATCGCCGCGCAGTTCGTTCAACTGTTGCTGCAAGTTATCCACGTTCTGCGACAGGTTCACCAGACTCCGGTTATTGAATACCTGATCCAGCCGATCCACGCGTGCTTCGAGCTGCTGCTGGCGGATATACACCGGATCATCCGGCTTCACCGTCATGCAGCCGCTCAATAGAGCGCTTAGCCCCGCGGCCAGCAATACGATGGAATAACGCGATTTCATTGGTTCAGATACACCAGCACGGCGCGGCGGTTCTGGGACCAGCAGGTTTCATTGTGCTCGCTGCACACCGGATGCGCCTCGCCGTAACTCACAGTGCTCAGCTGGTCGGGATTCACACCTTGGAACAGCAGGAAACGGCGCACCGATTGCGCACGGCGATCACCCAGTGCAATGTTGTATTCCCATGTGCCGCGCTCGTCCGTATAGCCTTCGATGCGAACTTTCTGGTTCGGATTCGCGATCAGATATTTTGCGTGAGACGTAAGCAGATCCAGGAACTCCGGTTTGATATTGCTTTTGTCGAAGTCGAAGTACACGACTTTCTTGTAGAGAATGTTGTTGGGATCATCCAGCGGGCTGAGCTGCGTTTGGGCCGGTGCAGCCGCAGTGGATGTCGTGGGTGCCGTGCTCGCGGACGCAGCCGTGGTCGCAGCGGGTGCCGTAACCGGTTTCACTGTTTTGGCACAGCCCGCGACGAATAAAACCAATACGAGTGCCACAAGACCATAACGCAGAACTTTCATGATGCTCTCCTTCAAATAAATAAAGACGAAACCCAGGGCGACTGGGTACTATTGTGACAGGAATGGGCCCCAAACGGGAGCATGCACACTCACGCCCGATTGGGATTCAGACAAGCGCTCGCGTACCTGGCCGTCCACCGAAACCTCCGCCAGCACACCCCGGCCCTGGTAATTGGCTTCATAGATGATCATGCTGCCGTTGGGCGCAAAACTTGGGGATTTGTCCAAGTCACCGTTTGTCAAAGTCAGCAACGCGCCGGTATTCAGATTCATGACCGCGATGTGCAGCTGGCCATTCTCCCGGTGCACCATTGCCAGTGTCTGACCGTCGGGTGACACCCACGGCCGGGCGTTGTAGCTGCCATCAAAGGTGATGCGCTGCGGTGTGCCGCCG
>JBOIBC010000202.1:0-3429 GCA_050739295.1 Gammaproteobacteria bacterium | reverse complement strand
AGCATATACACTCCGGTTGCTCGGTCATTTTTGCCTACCCAGAAACCAAAATCTCTGATTTTTAGAGCACCCTCAAACTGGAGGCTGTGACGGCCTTTCGGTAAAATACGTGCCCGTACCCGCTCCAGGACCGATCATGCTGCAGTTCCGTGGTGGCCCGGCGCTTTCCGAATTCCGTATCCAGAAACTGCTGGCCAATCTGCGTGCGCTTGTGCCGGCCGTGTCCGGGCTGGCCGCCGAATTCCGCTATTTTGTTGATGCTCCCGATGCGCTTGGGTCGGGTGAAGAGCGCATCCTGCATGAATTGCTGGCCGAAGGCCCGCCGCCAGCCGAACAATTACCCTCCGGTTCAATGCTGTTGTGTGTGCCACGTTTCGGCACAGTTTCGCCCTGGGCCAGCAAGGCCACTGACATCGCGCATAACAGTGGCCTGAATGCCATCCGCCGTATTGAACGGGGCATCGCCTTATATCTCAATCATACCGGTGTATCGCTGCAGCGCTCCCAATTGATGCGCATCGCTCACGTCTTGCACGACCGCATGACCCAGACGGTATTGTTCGATGCGGATGAAGCAGCCGGGCTTTTCCAGCAGGCCAAACCCGTTTCGCTGAAGACTGTCAATATTCTCAAGGGCGGACTGCGGGCGTTGAAACAGGCGAATCAGGAATTCGGTTTTGCACTTTCTGAAGATGAGATGGAGTATTTGCTCAAGAACTTCAAGAAGCTCAAACGCAATCCTACCGATGTGGAACTCATGATGTTCGCCCAAGTGAATTCTGAACATTGCCGCCACAAGATCTTTCGAGGTGACTGGATCATTGACGGCAGATCGCAGCCGGTTTCGCTGTTCGACATGATCCGCCGTACCCACGAGCACAATCCCAAGGGCATACTCTCGGCCTATCGCGACAACGCCTCCGTCATCGAAGGCCACAAAGGTGGTCGGTTTTTCCCGCGCCCCGCCGACAAAGTCTATACACGCATTGAGGAACCCGTGCACATCCTCATGAAAGTGGAAACCCACAACCACCCCACCGCCATCTCGCCGTTTCCAGGTGCGGCCACCGGCGCAGGCGGTGAAATACGTGATGAAGGCGCCACCGGCCGTGGCGCCAAACCCAAGGCCGGGCTCACGGGTTTTTCGGTTTCCAATCTGCGTATCCCTGGTTTTGTGCAACCCTGGGAAAATGATTACGGTAAACCCGCGCGCATCGCTTCGGCGTTGGACATCATGCTGGAAGGCCCGATTGGCGCGGCATCGTTCAACAACGAATTCGGCCGGCCGGCCCTGAACGGTTATTTTCGCACCTATGAACAGGACGTGAACGGAATCCTGCGTGGATATCACAAACCCATCATGATTGCTGGTGGTCTGGGTAACATCCGAACCGTTGATGTGGAAAAGCAAACTTTACCTGCGGGCGCAAAGATCATTGTGCTGGGCGGGCCAGCCATGAAGATCGGCTTGGGTGGGGGCGCGGCTTCCAGCCTGACCAGTGGCGCGAGTGTCGAAGATTTGGATTTTGCTTCGGTGCAGCGCGGCAACCCCGAGATTCAGCGGCGTGCTCAAGAGGTGATTGATGACTGTTGGGCGCTGGACGCAGCCAATCCAATTCTCTCGATTCATGATGTGGGCGCCGGCGGACTGTCCAATGCCGCACCGGAAATCCTGGAGGCGAGCCGACGCGGCGGCGTGGTGGATTTACGCAGCGTGCCCAGCGACGAACCGGGTATGTCTCCCATGGAAATCTGGTGCAATGAAGCGCAGGAGCGCTATGTGCTGGCAGTGGCACCGGAGCGTCTTGTGGAATTTGAGCATATTTGTGTGCGCGAGCGCTGTCCATTCGCCATTATCGGAGAGGCGGCTGGCGAGCATTCGCTGGTGGTGACGGATACGCATTTCAGGAATCAGCCCGTGAATATGGACATGGATATATTGTTCGGCAAACTGCCGAAGATGTTGCGGGATGTGAAGCGCATCAAGCGGGAAACCGGTTCCTTCGATACTTCGAACATTGACCTGCACGAGGCGGCTTTGCGCGTGCTGCACCTGCCCGCGGTGGCCGACAAAAGTTTTCTTGTCACTATCGGTGATCGCAGCGTGGGCGGACTGGTGTGCCGCGACCAGATGGTGGGTCCGTGGCAGGTGCCGGTGAGCGATTTGGCGGTGACGGCCGCGAGTTACGACGGCCATCATGGTGAGGCCATGGCAATGGGTGAGCGCACGCCTTCAGCGCTGATCGATACGCCAGCTTCGGGACGCATGGCGGTGGCAGAAGCCATTACCAACATCGCGGCTGCCGATATCGGCGCGCTTGAAAATGTACGCTTGTCTGCCAACTGGATGGCCGCTTGTGGTTACCCCGGTGAGGATGCGGCGCTCTACGACACGGTGAAAGCCGTGAGCGAGCTGTGTGTGGCGCTGAATATCGCGATTCCCGTGGGCAAGGATTCCCTGTCCATGCAAACCGTGTGGGAACAGGACGGGGAATCCCGATGCATGGTAGCGCCGTTATCGCTTGTGGTTTCAGCATTCGCATCCGTGAACGATGTGCGATGCACCCTGACACCGCAACTACGGTTGGACGTGGGCGAGACAAGGCTGCTGCTGATTGATCTGGGTGGCGGCAAGAACCGACTGGGTGGTTCCTGTCTCGCACAGGTATACGGGCAGACGCAGGGGGCTGTTCCGGACCTGGACAGCGCCGCAGGCTTGCATGGATTCTTTGCAGCCATTCAGGATTTGAATGCCACTGACCGTTTGCTGGCGTATCACGACCGCTCCGACGGCGGTGTATTCGTTACTCTGTGCGAGATGGCGTTTGCATCCCATTGCGGCCTTGCGGTGCGGCTGGATGATCTCGGGTATGACGCGGTGGCGGCCTTGTTTGCCGAGGAAGCCGGCGCTGTTATCCAGGTGCGCGAGTCAGATGTGTTGCCGGTGCAGCGCATACTTGCCGGTCACGGTCTGCTGAATGTGCCGGTACTGGGTACACCGCAGGATCATGGCCGAGTTGTATTTAGTCATGGCAATCAAGCAGTACTGGAAGCCGAGCGGATTGAACTCCACAAGGCTTGGAGTGAGACCAGTTTCCATTTGCAGCAGTTGCGGGACAATCCGGAAGCTGCACAACAGGAGTTCGAATCCAAGCTGGTGGACAATCCCGGCCTGCACGCGCGGCTTAATTTTGATCCGGCCGATGATGTGGCTGCACCTTATATCAACCAGGGTTTGCGTCCACGCATCGCGGTCCTGCGGGAGCAGGGTGTGAACGGTCAGACGGAAATGGCAGCGGCCTTTGATCGTGCTGGCTTTGCTGCCGTTGATGTGCACATGACTGACATCTTCTCGGGCCGCGTGAGCCTGACAGAATATGCCGGTATTGTGACATGCGGCGGATTTTCCTACGGCGATGTTCTGGGTGC
>JBOIBC010000201.1:0-3465 GCA_050739295.1 Gammaproteobacteria bacterium | reverse complement strand
CCATCCAGCGGCGAAATGGCTGTCAGCGGCGACAGTTGCATGCGGGTTCCGTGCAAATAATGACTGGATTGCGGATAATACCCGAGTCTTCCAAATACATTGTGCGCTGTGATATTGCCCCAAATAATGAGGGGCAATTATAGCCTGAAATCATAGATTTACATATTATATTTCAACCCATTTCTCTGGGAGAAATACATGCCTGAAAAAACCTTCCGGGTGGAACATGACAGCATGGGCGAGCTCAAGGTGCCCGCCGAGGCCTTCTGGGGCGCCCAGACCCAGCGTGCCGTGCAGAACTTTCCCGTCAGCAATTTGACCTTGCCACACGCGTTCCTGCGGGCGCTGGGTCTCATCAAGGCGTCTGCCGCAGCGGTGAACCAGAAATTGGGGCTGCTGGATGCCACCCGTGCCGGGGCCATCGAAACAGCGGCTCTGGAAGTGGCGGAAGGCAGGCATGACCGGCATTTTCCGATAGACGTTTTCCAGACGGGCTCCGGCACCAGCACCAACATGAATGCCAACGAGGTGATCGCCCATCTGGCTTCTGAGCAGTCCGGGCAGCCGGTGCATCCCAATGACCATGTGAATATGAGTCAGAGCAGCAATGACACCATCCCCACTGCCATCCACGTCAGCGCAGCACTGGAAGTAAAGGAAAAATTGCTGCCGGCACTCGTGCATCTGACTGAAGTCATCGAAACCAAGGCACGCGAAACTAGTAAGCTGGTCAAAACCGGCCGTACACATTTGATGGATGCCATGCCGATAACGCTGGGACAGGAATTGTCCGGCTGGGCGGTCCAGGTCCGTCACGGCATCGCCCGCGTGGAAGCCGTGCTGCCAAGGCTTCAGTCTCTGGCTCAAGGCGGCACGGCCGTGGGTACTGGCATCAATGCGCATCCGGAATTCGGCAAACACATGGCCGCAGAACTGGGCAAGCGCACCGGCATTCCGTTCAGAACCAGTGAAAATTATTTTGAATCTCTAAGCTGCCAGGATACCGCAGTGGAGTTATCCGGCCAATTGAAGACCCTGGCGGTAAGCCTCATGAAGATTTCCAACGACTTGCGCTGGATGAACAGCGGGCCGCTGGCCGGATTGGGTGAGATCGCATTGCCGGTGCTGCAACCAGGCTCCAGTATCATGCCCGGCAAGGTAAATCCGGTGATTCCGGAAGCCGTGACGATGGTCGCAGCGCAGGTGATTGGCAACGACGTCACCGTTACCGTGGCGGGGCAGGCGGGCAATTTTCAGTTGAACGTGATGCTGCCGGTGATCGCCTACAACCTGTTGCAGAGTATTGAGCTGTTGGCAAACGCGGCACGAGCACTGGCGGACAGCGCCATCAAGGGTTTTGTGGTGCATCAGGCGCATATAAAGGAAGCTCTGGACAAGAATCCGATTCTCGTTACAGCTTTGAATCCAGTGATCGGCTACGAGAAGGGTGCGGCCATCGCCAAGCAAGCCTACAAGGAACATCAGCCCATCCTGGATGTGGCCAAACAGATGACGGATTTGCCGGAAGCACGCTTGAAGACACTGTTGGATCCCGTAGAACTCACCCGGGGCGGCATCAAAAAATAAACAAGGTCATTGAAATAATATATGGCTCATTGATATGAAAGCGCCTGACGTGAAATTTGAATCACTTATCCGGCGCAGTTTGAAAGGTTCGCAAGCGCCTTCAGATTTCACCGCCCGGCGAGTACTCTGCGACTTGCCCCCCGACATGCAACCCAAACAACCCTGGAAACCGGCCGCGGTGCTGGTGCCGGTCGTGCTGCGTCGGCCGGATCCGACCATCCTGTTGACGCGGCGCACGGAGGGATTGATTGACCACGCGGGTCAAGTGAGTTTTCCAGGTGGCAGCCGCGATGGGCTGGATGTGGATCCGGTGCAAACCGCCTTGCGCGAAACTGAGGAAGAAACAGGGTTGCAACGGCATCTTGTGGAGACAGTGGGATTTCTGGATGGTTATCTGACCATCACCGGCTATGCCGTAACACCGGTGGTAGGTTTGGTACAGCCCGATTTCCATCTCCAGCCCGGCGCTCTGGAAGTCGCGGAGGTATTTGAAGTACCTTTGGCCTTTCTGCGCGATCCAGCCAACCGTCAGATTCGCCATCGCCTTCTGGCCGGCCACGAACTGGGTTATTACCTGTTCGAGTATCAGCACCACAGCATCTGGGGTGCCACCGCTGCCATGCTGGTCAATTTTCTGAGCAAACTTGAGAGGGCAGAGGCAGCATGAAGAATTCAGCGCGCAGTGTCTTCGATGGTGTACCGGACGATCCACCGGAATTGACGCGCGCGGTGGAACTCCAGCAATGCGCAGCGGGTGTGGGCTTCGATTGGGCTGATATGCCGCCGGTGCTGGCCAAAATACGCGAGGAGCTAGTGGAACTGGAAACGGAAATCGCTTCCGGCGTATCGCCAGAACGCATCAGGGATGAGCTGGGTGATCTGCTGTTTGCCTCGGCCAATCTGGCCCGCAAGCTTGGTATTGATCCGGAGCAGGCTCTGCGCGGCACCAATCAGAAATTCCAGCGGCGCTTCCATACAGTGGAAGCACAACTGGCGAGGCAGGGTAGACTTCCGCAGGACGCCACACTCCAGGAAATGGATGCTATCTGGGAACAGGCGAAACATGATGAAGCATGACATGGCGCCATCGCATCCGGCTGGGCGAAATTATCCGGCTGCCAAACCCAAGGCTGTGGCCTCTTGAAAACCAGGTCATAGTTCTCATTTCAGCTCAAGAAGACTTGCCAAGCCACGGAAAAAGCATGGAAATTTGCCTGACTCAACAGCTTAGGCTATGCTCTGAAAATTAAAGTTGGTTGAATCGCCTGAGGGCGGGTGCTCGACGCGTCAGGCACACTTTGGGAGCTATGCATGCCTCAGAAAATCGGTATCGTCATTGATTCAGCCTGCGATCTGCCGCGTTCGTTCATCGAACAGCACGGCATCGAAATCATGCCGGTAATGATGCGCTTTGGGCACATGACCTTCAAGGATCTGCGTGATCCGGAACAAACCATGGATTTCTATCGCCGTTTTGTGGCACAGAAGGAGTTGGAGGTATCCACCACTCCCCCATCCACCAAGGCCATCCGGGATTTGTTCCTGGACCAGTTGGTGCTCAAATACGATCGGGTGCTGGTAGTCACGGCTTCCAGCCGGCGCAGTCCGGTTTTCGAGAACGCCACCCAGGCATCATTCATGATCCTGTCAGGTTACAAGGAACGCCGGCGTGCCGCGGGGCTGGATGAGCAATTCGGCCTGCGTGTAATAGACAGCAAGACCTTGTTCACTGGTCAGGCAGTGGTGGTATACGAGGCGCTGCGCTCCATTCGCAGCCAGGACGACATCATGTTCGATAAACTGCGCCAACACGTGGAGAGTTTCTCCCAACACGTCAATGCTTATGTGATCCCGGAGGATCTGTTCTATGTGCGCAGC
>JBOIBC010000200.1:0-3478 GCA_050739295.1 Gammaproteobacteria bacterium | reverse complement strand
CAGCGCTGGTGATTGCACGCGGCCGGCGGAAAGTCCCCGGCGGATTTTTTTCCACAGCAGCGGCGATAGATTGAAACCTACCAGATAATCCAGCGCACGCCGGGCCTGCTGGGCGTTTACCAATTCTGTGGATAGCGCGCGAGGATGCGCCACTGCGTCATTCACGGCGCGTTCGGTAATCTCATGGAATACCACGCGGTGCACATCCTTGTCCTTGAGTGCGCCTTTGTCCTTGAGGATTTCATACAGGTGCCAGGAAATGGCCTCACCTTCCCGGTCCGGATCAGTGGCGAGGTATAGCGCACCGGCCTTTTTCAGAGCCTTGACAATTTCCTGAACATGCTTCTCATTGCGCTCGATGGGTGCGTATTTCATTGCGAACGCGTGCTCGGTATCCACGGCGCCTTCTTTGGGCACCAAATCACGCACGTGACCGTAGGAAGCCAATACCTCGAAGCCCTTGCCAAGGTACTTCTTGATGGTTTTGGCTTTTGCCGGAGACTCAACGATTACCAGGTTTTCGCTCATATATATACAGCAATACTACAAACCGAATTACGTCTGCAAGTCAGGCGAGAGTATCAGGTGTTCACGACAGCAGCAAAATCCCGCCGCACGTTTGCCTGCGACGGGTCCAGGATTGTGATGCGGTTCAGTGCATCACGCCGAGTGAATCATCGAATACCAGATCTTCCATGCGTGAGTATGCGTCTTCCTGACCGGGGCGGTTGAACAGCACCATGAGGATAATCCATTTCACCTGTTCCAGATCAATTTCGCCGCCATCCAGCGCCATAATGCGGTCAATCACAATCTCGCGTTGCGCGGCTTCGAGAATGCCGATGTTTTCAAGATACTGCATGAAACCGCGACATTCTGTGCTGAGCTGTTCCAGCTCGGCTTCAGCGTATACCCGGAAACCTTCGGGACGGTTGGGCGATGGTTCGGTTTCCGGCGGATTCAGCGCCAGGTTTTCCAGCCAGTCAAAAGCCTTGTTGATCTCGGCTTTCGGGAAACCGGCTTCTTCCAGTTCCACCGTCAGGGATTCGCGGTCGGTTTCAGTGTCTTCCTCGTCATCATCCAGATAGTTTTCGAACAGGTACATGAGCACGTCAAGCACATTTTCTTTCATCATGACGTTGGCCTCTTGTTCACCCGGGAATAACGTCCGCCCGGCACTGCTTCCACCTGGCCCTGAAGTTCGAGCATCAGCAGCATGGAGGAAACCACGTCGGGCGTCAATCCAGTACGCTCAACCAACGCATCCACGGAAGTGGGTGCGTAGTCGAGGGAATTCAAGAGCAGGCGGTATTCGGGATCGTCACTCCCGGTCTTGGCCGCGTTTGTGTGCTGAGTATCCGGCGCGTTCACCGGTTCCAGTTTTAGCAGCGGCGCCAGTTCCTCGAGCACGTCACCGGCGGATTCCACCAGCTTTGCGCCCTCGCGGATCAGACGATGACAACCGCGCGCCAGCGGATTGTGGATGGAACCGGGGATGGCGAACACTTCGCGTCCCTGTTCACTGGCAAGTCGCGCGGTGATGAGCGAGCCGCTGGATTGGGCCGCTTCCACCACCAGCGTGCCCACGGACAGACCACTGATGAGGCGATTGCGGCGCGGAAAATTGTGCGGCAACGGCGGCGTGCCCGGCGGAAATTCCGATATCAACAGGCCTTTGGCGGCGATTTCCTCGGCCAGTTCCCGATGACTGGGTGGATAAACTTTATCGAGGCCGGTACCCCACACGGCGAGGGTGGCGCCATTTGCCCTGAGGGCGCCACGGTGACTGGCAGCGTCAATGCCCAGCGCCATGCCGCTCACGATGGCCAAACCGCAACGCGCCAGATAAGCGGCAAATTCCTCGGCGTTGCGCCGGCCCTCGCCGCTGGGATTGCGGCTGCCGACCATCGCGAGCTGCGGACTTGCAAGCAGATTTTCATTTCCACGCAGGAACAGAACGATAGGCGGATCCGGAATTTGCTTTAGCAGTTCCGGGTACGAGGAATCGGTGATCGGCAGCAAACTGGCGCCGGAAGATTCCAGCCAGCGCAGATCTTTTTCCGCCGCGGTCCAGTCGGGAGATTTCAACCAGGCGCGAGTTTCTTCAGTGAGTCCCAAGCCGGAGAGATCCCGGGAGGCGGCGCTGAAAATTTCCGCCACCGAACCGCAACGCGCCAGCAGAGCGGAGAAACCTGCGGGTCCGAGGCCGGGGGCCCGGACCAGGGCCAGCCAATACGTCGCGCCCTGTGCGTCTATGTCCCGATCCCCCGCTGGGTTACGGTTCCGGATTCTTTACCGCATCCAGTACATGAATCTCGCGTTTGGCTTCCATCACCAGACCGTAACTCACCTTCTGGTAAGTGCGGAACACCAGCAGTGTGCCTTCACGTTCTTCTGGCAGCTTCACCGAACTGCTCAAGCCGTCAAAGGCATGTGGATCACTGACTTTTTTGCCGCGGCTGTAGATGCCGAGCACCGTGCCCGCATCCAGGCCCGCATCGGTTCCGCGATCCAGCACCACGACCTGATACTGGCCTATTTCAGCCACGCCGTTCAGCACCGCGATGATGTTGCCCTTGACCGTTTTGGTAGGCGGATGCGGCATGTAATTCTGATTGAGTTGCTGGGTGGTGACCGGCAGGAAACGGTCACCGGCCATGGCTTCCTGGGCAGTGGCGGTAAGCAGCACTTTCGATGGATCGCCCCAGCGCTCAACGCTGCCATCGCCGATGTAGGTGGCCTGGTAACCCAGGGTGTCGCCGTTATCCGGGTCCATATATTTGTCGCCCAGCCGGTACAGGTTGTAGCGGCTGCCGTCGGAAGGTTTCAGGCCGCGGGCATACACTTCACCACCCACGCCGACAATCGGTGCATCATCAATGGCGCGCATCAGATAACCGGCGTCCGCGAGTTCGTCCTTGCTCACCACGCGCGTGCCGGTGAGGAACTGGCGGATGGAATTCAGCGGGATCGCCGGGATGGCGGCATTGATGGGCGTAGTGCGGATTTCAGGTTCAAGCTTCTCAACCGGCAGATTGGTGGTCTCGGTTGCCTCGGTGACGACCTGACCATTGCGCACCACCGTGAGACTCGGACGGCCGTTGATATAACCGAGCATCAGCTCGTCACCCGGATAAATAAGGTGAGGGTTCTTGATAGCGGGGTTGGCGTACCAGATGTCTGGCCAGCGCCACGGATCCTGCAGGTACATGGATGAGATACCCCAGAGGGTGTCGCCTTTCTTGACCACATAAGTCCGTGGAGCCTGCGGCAATATGACCGGCGGTGGCGGCGGCGATGGGGCTGGCTGTTCCTGAGGGGGTGGTGGAGGCGGAGGTGCAGCCACGGGCACAGGTTTGTGCGGGGCGTGGGCACAGGCGGCAAGCAGGCCTGCCAAGCACAAGGCGGCTAAACAGCGGGTCGCGCTATAATCGTTCATCGGCAATCTCCACGACTCGCCTGACAGTCCCCGCATTTT
>JBOIBC010000199.1:0-3498 GCA_050739295.1 Gammaproteobacteria bacterium | reverse complement strand
AGATTCCCGAGCACAAAAGATAATTCAACAACAAAAAGGCGGCCGACACAGAGGCTTCCGGGCAGGACCGTGCGCAGACGATCAGCGATCAGCCGCAGCAGCTTGTCGCCCACCTGGTGACCGAGCGAATCGTTGATGGTTTTGAAGTGATCGAGATCCAGGAACACGATGGCGCCGAGTTCCCCGGAGATATGGTGTTGCTGGAGGGTGGTGTCGAGCAGGCTGCGCAGCCGCCGCCGGTTCGGCAGGTCGGTCAAGGGGTCGTGCGTCGCGAGATAGTTCAACCGCGCCTCGTAGCGCTTGCGCTTCGCGGTCTCCGTCTCCAAGGCGCCGACCGTCTTGTAGAATGCCTCTTCGCGGCGCCGCGTTTCGATGACCAGTGATACGCCCATGATTATCACCAACCCCAGAAATGCAAACTGGGCGATGGAGATGTTTTGATGGCCATGCGCGGCATTGAGTTGGTCAATCACCACGGTGGTGAACTGCAGGACGAAGTAGGCGGATAGCGGCAGCGCCTTGTAGTGCAGACCGGCGCGCCACATGGCCACACAGCGCCATAAGGCCCACAGGAATACCGAGTCATTTGCAGCATAGTAATATGGTAGCAATGGCCCGCTCGAGTTGCTTACCGAATACAACTTTTCTCCCCAGAGTACGAATGATGGATCCATGACCCAGTTGGTAAAAAATAAACCGCCCTGTGATGCCAGATAGGTGATCAGAAATACGGCGTACAACAGGCCATATACTGTTACCCAGGCTGACGTTTTCCGCAGCCGCGTGTAGCTGCCGATAAACCACACCGCCACCGGAAAAATGAAACAAGCCAGTTCAATGCGCAGGCCAATAATCGTCCGCATCAATACCAGCGAATCGAGTGAATAAGACTCTGCGACCAGTGCCAGATCCACACCCACCAGCATGGCCAGCACGCCAAACGGCAGGAAGGCCGTGTGCCGGGAGCGAATGTTCCCAAATATGCACCATACGCCTGCGGCCAGCGTGAAGCCCGCAACGATCCATACGAATGGTAAGAACAGTGGCATGTATCTACGCTCGTTTGCTATCAGGGCCGGCCGCGAGGCTCAAACGCCCAGAGAAACACAAAACAACTGCCAGCACGGTCTATATAGTTGCATTTTTGACCTGCGGTCCCGGTGGGTGCTAAGTACGGGCGGAATCGTACGCGAATATACCGATACTGCACAGGGGCGCTGCCCAGCACCTTTGGTGGCAGTTGGCAGACAGTGGATACAGGCGTCTGAAGCCACGCGGGCGTATCGCAGGCTGGAAGGCATCGTTATAATCCGCAGCCAAGTCTCGGTACCTACCTAGCCATGAAAACACTCGGCCTCATCGGCGGCATGAGCTGGGAATCCACCGCGCATTACTACACGCGCATCAACCAACTGGTGGCGCAACGGCTCGGTGGTCTGCACTCGGCGCAACTTCTGCTCTACAGTATTGATTTCGACGCGCTGCAGAAATTGCAGCACGCCGATGACTGGGCGGGCGCCGCGCGTCTGCTGGTGGATGCCGCACAGCGTTTGCAGCGCGGCGGCGCCGAAGGGCTTGTCATCTGTGCCAATACCATGCACCTGGTGGCGCCTGAGATCGAAGCGGCTATGAAGTTACCACTTATCCATATCGCCGATGCCACCGCGGAAGAGGTTAAACGACATGGAATCCGCACCGTAGCCTTGCTTGGCACGCGCTTCACCATGGAGAAGGATTTCTATCGCAAGCGGCTGGAGCAGCGACACAAGCTTCAGGTGATGATTCCGGACGAAACCGAGCGTGACGCACTGCATCGCATCATTTTCGAAGAGCTGTGCAAGGGCGAAGTGAAGCCGGCTTCTCGGAAAGCGTTCTTCAAGATCATCGCCCGCCTCGCGTCAGCGGGCGCAGAAGCTGCGATTTTGGGATGTACCGAGTTCACGCTGTTCGCGGATGCCAGGAAGGCGGCGATTCCGCTGTTTGATACCACGGAGATCCATGCGCGCGCGGCCGTGGACTGGGCCTTGAGCGGCGAGCGTCCGTAATCCGGTCCGCCATAGAGCATCTAACAAAATGAACATTGGCAACAAATCCCCCCGCGCGAAGCGCATCCCCCTTTTGCAAAGGAGGTGAGGGGGGATTTCAGGCAACATCCAGTGGCCATTCAAAAGCATTTTGTTAGGCGTTCTTAAGAAAGCCCTGATTTATTCCTCGTTCGCCCTGAGTCCTAGGGCTTCGCTCAGGACAGGCTTGTCGAGGGGCGGTTTTCAACACATTGAATAGGCGAGAGGAAATTCTGTTCATACTGAGCCTGTCGAAGTATGAACGGAATTATGCAGAATTTTGTCAGGGTTCTACGGTATGCGGATTTTGCCGCCGCCGGGCAGGCCGCCTGGACCGCCGAGATTTCCCAAGCCGCCGTTGCCGCTGCCCGGCACCACGATGGATGAAGCCGCTTCACGGCGCAGATCTTCCAGGCGCTTCATGGTCTGCTCGATCGCGGCCTTGGCGCCGTCGCCGAATTTCTCTGCGGCTTCATGCAATGATTTGGCCTCGATCTCGAAGCTGATGGGCAAGGTGCCGACCGGCGTGAGGATCTGGGTCTGTCCCGTGTAAATCACGGGCCGTGTCTGATCCGGACCGCCGTCGCGCGTCACCGGTGTAAGCCGCTGGATGGTGCCGACGCTGCGGTCCGTGAACATTTCTTCCTGATACAGGTGCTCGACGTCCATGCGGACATCCAGATCTTTTTCGCTGGCCATGATGCAGTCTCTCTGAGCGGTTTGCGGCGGAAGCTAAATCCTACCAGAGTCAGGCAGGTGTTTGCGGCATCTCGTCAGACGGGATTCGGCAGCCCCATCCGGCGCAGCCAGCGGTAATGGGAGGCCAGCCCCGAGCGGAAGGACGCGTTCGCTGCATATCTCACGCCGTATTCCCGGCAGGTGTTTTCCACCAGTTTCGAGATGGCGGGATAGTTGGTGTGGCAGATGCGCGGAAACAGGTGGTGTTCAATCTGGAAATTCAGGCCGCCCACCAGCCAGGTTGCCAATGGATTGTGCCGCGCGAAATTCACGGTGGACTCCACTTGATGGACGGCCCAGGCGTTCTCGATGCGCACGCTGCCAGCCAGCGGCAAGGGGAACTCGGCTTGTTCCACTGCATGCGCCAGTTGGAATACCACGCTCAGCACCACGCCCAGAACCGACGCGGTTACCCCGTAGAACAGCACCACCACCCACAATGGATGAAACAGCAGCGGGATGCCGAACGCCAGGGCGAAGAAGCTCAGTTTGCCGGCGAGAAAGATGCCCAGTTCCCATCCGGTGGGGCGCGGAAAGCTGTTTTCTCCCATGCGCCCAGTGAGGAGGTCGCGGAAATCATCATGGAAATGCCATTTGATGGCCATGACTCCGTAGAGCGGCCACAGATACCAATGCTGCCAGCGGTGGTAGCCATGCGATTTGCCATGCGGGTGCAGCCGGCCGAACACGCCCAAGT
>JBOIBC010000198.1:0-3519 GCA_050739295.1 Gammaproteobacteria bacterium | reverse complement strand
GCACCATAGTACAGCTCGCGGTGTACCGGGTCCTGCGGCGAATGATGCGCGCTGGGGATACCGATGAACTTCACAGGCACGCTGCGGTTGGCGAGCGCGTGGTAGAGCGCGAACGACTCGGTGATCGGCACGGTGGTATCGTCGGTGCCCGAAAGAATCAGCGTCGGCGTGGTGATCTGCTCGGCGTAGGTGATGGGCGAACCGTTACGGTACAGCGCGGCGCTGTCCTTGTCCCACGGGCTGCCGCCCAGTGAGTCACGCGTCCAGGCCAGGTTGCCGGCGGCGGAGAGTTCGTATTCCTCGGTCCAGTCCACCGCGCCGTCGGCCACCACCGCACAGCGCCAGAAATGATGATGCGTAATCAGCCACGCCGTCATGTAGCCGCCGTAGGAGTGCCCCACCACGGCGATGCGTGACGCATCCACGAGGCCATTCTTTTCCAGCTTCTTGATACCCGAGATCACGTCGCTGTCCGGGCCGGTGCCGGGGTCGCGGTAGATCGCATGCAGGTGCGCGTTGCCCAGATTGTCACTGCCACGGTAGTTGGGCTCGAACACCAGGTACCCGTCCGCCGCAAACAAATCGCGCAGCGGACCGATCTCATTGGTGTCAAAGCCTTCGCTCGAAGAGGCTTCGGGCCCGCCGTGACTGTACACCACCAGTGGGTAGCGCTTGCCGGCGACATAATTATCGGGGTAGGTCAGAATGCCGTCGTTGAACTGCCCGTCCGGCGCGCGCCACTGTACTTCGATGCTGCGCGGCCATGTATAGGAAGCAAACCGGCTGTTGAAATCAGTCAGGCGTGTCGGACGGCTGTCCACTGTGCGCAGCAGATACAGCTCCGGCGCCTGCGTGGCGCTGTCGGCGACGAAGGCCAGCGCGCCCTGAGACGAGACCGCCATACTCAGTGCATTCATTCCTTCCAGATTCAGCACATGACCTTTGCCATGCAGCGGCTGAACATAGGGATTCACACCGACGTAATCATCCGCCATCACCACCACGCCGCTGCCGTCGGGCAGCCAGGCAAAATCGGCGAGCAGGTTGCGGTCCAGATCGGTGCTGATGTCGCGCGCCGCACCGCCGTGAGGCGAGCCGATGAACAGGTCCATGTCGCTGACCGGACCCGGTCCGTGTATATATAGATAAGCAATGGCATCTCCCCGTGATGCAAAGCGGGGCGTGTACTCATAACTGAGTTTGTCTGTAATCGGGTGCTCGTCGCCGCTCGCCACATTCACCGCGACGATGTGCGTACGGTCGGAATCGCTGTCGTTGGCGTTGGCCTGCTGGGTGTACACAATCCAACGGCCGTCCGCCGACCACGCAGGCGCCGTGACGCCTCCGCCGAACGGCGGTGCCGCCTCCAGTACACTGGTATCGCCATGCGTCAACTGGCGTGCCTTGCCGCCCTTCACTGCAAGCAGCCAGATGTGCGAGGGTACGGCCGGCTTGCTGATCAGATAATCGTCGTCATGGATGATGAAGAGATCATGGTGGGTACGCCGATCCTTCTTGCTCAGTGGCGAATCGTCCGGCGTCACATAGGCGATGGTCTTGCCATCCGGGCTCCAGGAAAATTGTTTCACATCGTTATCCACATCGCTGAGCTCATCCGGAGTGCCGCCCGCGGCTGGCACTGTATAGATCTGCGCTTTGCGTTTGCCCAGCTTGGCGGTAAATGCCAAGGTCTTGCCATCCGGCGACCAACGCGGCATCTTCAGATCCTTCATACCCCGTACCAGTACTTGCGATTTGCCGTCGGCGATGTCCATCACGCGCAATGTCGCGTCGTAGCGGTCGTGCACGAAGTCCGAGCGGACCGTCAAGAATGCGATCTGTTTGCCGTCGGGAGAAAATCGCGGCGATTCGATGCGCACCAGCGCACGGTAATCTTTCAACTGGATAGGTGTATCAGCCGCCGAGACAGCCAGGGGTGCGAGCGCAAGCAGCAGGCAGGTGTAAACCAGACGCTTCATGGAAATCTCCTAAGAAATGGCTGTGAAGGCAGACTGTGCATCATCGTTGCCAGATACCCTACTATCTCGAATACCGACTTGCATGGACCTGCTAAAGTTCCCGGAAACAGAGACAATTCAATCTGTCCCCTATAATTCTTGGCGTGATCCTAACTCCGGGCCGCTGTCTTGATTGTTGCCAAAAACAATCAAGCCGATTTTCGAGTTGAGCTGTCTGGTTTTACCGCGTCAAAATCCGCTGCAGCGTGACGTTCCCGCAGTACTTTGGTGCCGTCTTCCGAAGTCCGGTTGACGATGCGGCCGCGCTGCACCGCTGGGCGTGCCGCAATCGCGTCCGCCCAGCGTAGTACGTGCCGGTAATCCTTTACCGACAGAAACTCGGCGGCGTGATAGAGCTTGCCCCGGACCAGGCCGCCGTACCACGGCCAGACGGCGATGTCGGCGATGGTGTAAGTGTCGCCCGCCACGTATTCATGTTTTGCCAACTGTTTGTCCAGCACATCCAGCTCGCGCTTGGCTTCCATGGCGAAGCGGTCAATGGCGTATTCAATCTTGGCCGGCGCATACTTGTAAAAATGACCGAAGCCGCCGCCCACATACGGGGCGCTGCCCACTTGCCAGAACAGCCAGGACAGGCATTCCGCCCGTGCGGCCGTATCGGTGGGCAGGAAAGCGCCGAACTTTTCCGCGAGATACATCAGGATGGAACCGGATTCGAACACACGGATGGGGTTGGGGCCACTGCGGTCCACCATCGCCGGAATTTTTGAATTCGGATTGATCTCGACAAAACCGCTAGAGAACTGGTCGCCCTCGCCGATCTGGACCAACCAAGCGTCATACTCTGCGCCCCGGTGTCCGGCTGCCAATAACTCTTCCAGCATGATCGTGGCCTTCTGGCCATTCGGCGTGCCCTGTGAGTACAACTGCAACGGATGCTTGCCCACCGGCAGCGTCTTGTCGTGCGTGGGTCCGGATACCGGGCGGTTGATATTGGCGAAACGACCGCCGCTGGGTTTGTCCCACACCCAGACTTTGGGTGGAACGTAATCGGATGCTTTGCGCATGGCAATAACCTCTTGTTTTGCAGAGCTGTTCGCGGGCAGGGTGCTGTGATAACGACTACTCAGAAATGCCGGCGCGCAGGGCAAATTTCAAGGTCTAGGGCCGTCAGAAGTCTATCGTTGTCAGCCGCTATGCTGCTGCAACGCTGGAACGAGATATCAGCGCTTCATGCGATAGACCGTGGTCTGTCTCAAATAATTCGTGGATATCTATTCCGGAATCATTCCGATTGTTTTCAACCACTGCGCCGCCAACCGGGGCCAGCGGGTAATCGGAAGTTTTGTGGGCCGCAGTCCGAATGCATGCCCGCCCTGTGCATACAGATGTATTTCAACGGGAACCCCGGCTTTCTCCAGTGCCGCGTAGTAAACCAGCGATTGGTTCACGCCGTCCGTGTAGTCATTCTCGGCCTGTACTAAAAACGTAGGCGGCGTGTCGTTGGAGACAGGTACAGTGGTATTCAAGTGACCGGATA
>JBOIBC010000197.1:0-3530 GCA_050739295.1 Gammaproteobacteria bacterium | reverse complement strand
GTGCAGTCTCGAGGATCTTCGCGGCCGGCACCATGACACCGAGATCAACCACTTCATAGTTATTGCATTGCAGAACCACGCCCACGATGTTCTTGCCGATGTCGTGCACGTCGCCCTTGACCGTGGCCATGACGATCTTGCCCTTGGCGCGGGCCTTGGCATCCTTCTCCGCCTCTATATAAGGTATGAGCCAGGCCACGGCCTTCTTCATGACGCGCGCGGATTTCACCACCTGTGGCAGGAACATCTTGCCGGCGCCGAACAGGTCGCCGACCACATTCATGCCATCCATCAGCGGGCCTTCGATGACGTCAATCGGCCGCTTGGCCTGCTGGCGCGCTTCTTCTGTATCGGCTTCGATGAAGTCGGTGATGCCTTGCACCAGCGCATGCGCCAGCCGTTTCCCGACCGGCAACTCCCGCCAGGTCGCATCCTCCACCTTCTTCTTGCCGCCGCGTTGCAGGGTCTCGGCAAACTGCACCAGCCGCTCGGCCGCATCGGGCCAGCGGTTCAGCAGTACGTCTTCCACTTGTTCCAGCAGGTCTTTGGGAATGTCCTCGTAGACCGCCAGCTGGCCGGCGTTGACGATGCCCATGTCCATGCCGGCCTGGATGGCGTGGTACAGGAAAGCCGCGTGCATGGCTTCGCGCACCGTATTGTTGCCACGGAAGGAAAACGACACATTGCTGACGCCGCCACTGATGAGCGCTTGCGGCAGTTTCTGCTTAAGCTGTTTCACTGCCTTGAAGTAGTCCACTGCGTAATTGCTGTGGGCTTCAATGCCGGTGCCGACCGGAAAGATATTCGGATCGAAGATGATGTCCTCCCCCGGGAAGCCCACCTTTTCGGTAAGCAGGCGGAAGGCGCGCGCGCAGATGTCTACGCGCCGTTCCAGCGTATCCGCCTGGCCGGTTTCATCAAAGGCCATTACCACGACTGCGGCGCCGTAACGGCGTGCGAGCCTGGCTTCGTGCAGGAACTTCTCCTCACCTTCCTTGAGGCTGATGGAATTGATGACACACTTGCCCTGCAGTTGTTTCAGGCCCGCCTCGATGATTGCCCAGCGTGACGAATCAATCATCACCGGCACTTTGCAGATGTCCGGCTCGGAAGCGATGAGGCTCAGGAAGCGCCGCATGGCTTTCTCACCATCCAGCATGCCCTCGTCCATGTTCACGTCTATCATCTGCGCACCGTTCTGCACCTGCTCACGCGCCACGTCCAGGGCGGTTTCGTATTCGCCATCCAGAATCAGCTTCTTGAATTTTGCCGAACCGGTGACATTGGTGCGCTCACCCACGTTCACGAACAGGCTGTCGGAGCCGATGTTGAGTGCTTCCAGCCCGCTCAAACGGCATTTTGGTTCAATGACGGGGATTTCCCGCGGTGCCTGGCGCGCGATCACTTCCGCCAACGCGCGGATGTGGTCCGGCGTAGTGCCGCAGCAGCCGCCCACGATATTGAGAAAGCCGCTTTCCGCCCATTCACCAATTAGCCCGGCCATGTGTTCCGGCGTCTCATCATAGCCGCCGAAGGCGTTGGGCAGGCCGGCGTTGGGATGGGCGCTCATGTAACAGTCGGCGATGCGCGAGAGTTCTTCCACATAGGGACGCAATTGTTCGGCGCCCAGAGCGCAATTCAGACCGATGCTGAAGGGCCGCACATGGCGCACGGAATTCCAGAAGGCTTCGGGTGTCTGGCCGGACAATGTGCGGCCAGAGAGATCGGTGATGGTGGCGGAAATCATCACCGGCACACGCACGCCAGTCTGCTCGAAGTGCTCCTCGATGGCGAACAATGCTGCCTTGCAGTTGAGCGTGTCGAACACCGTTTCCACCATCAACAGGTCGGCGCCACCATCCAGCAGGCCACGGATGGCGTCCGCATACGTGGCGCGCAGTTCGTCAAAGCTCACATTGCGGAAGCCGGGGTCGTTCACGTCCGGCGACAGGGACGCCGTGCGGCTGGTGGGCCCGAGGATGCCGGCCACGAAGCGCGGCTTGTGCGGCGTGGCGCGGGTCATTTTTTCCGTGAGCCGCTGCGCCAGCCGTGCGGCCTCGCGGTTCAATTCGTACACCAGCGCATCGGTGCCGTAGTCCGCCTGGGAAATCGCAGTGGAATTGAAGGTGTTGGTCTCGATAATGTCAGCGCCGGCATCCAGATAGGCCTGATGGATTTCCTCAATCACGTGCGGCCGGCTCAGTATCAGTAAATCATTATTGCCCCTGAGGTCACGCGGGTGATCCTTGAAACGCTCGCCGCGGAATTCCTGTTCCGAGAGTTTGTAACTCTGGATCATGGTACCCATGGCGCCGTCCAGCAGCAGGATGCGCTTTTCGAGCAATTCTTCGAGTATGGTTTGACAGGACATGGTATTCAGGCGCGGGCCGCTGCGTTGCCGGGCGCCACAGGTGTTTCAGCCAGCTGACTGGCGGCACGGATGCCCAGCAGATGGCAGATGGCGCGGGTGAGTTCCGCGCGGTTCACGGTGTAAAAATGAAATTCGTGTACGCCTTCGATCTGTAAGCGCCGGCATTGTTCGCCCGCCACGTGGGCCGCCACCAGCGTACGGGTTTCCGGGTCAGCATCGAGTCCGTCGAAATGACGCGCCAGCGATGCCGGCACGCTCGCGCCGCAGCGCGCCGCGAATTTCTGCACTTGCTGGAAATTCGTGACCGGCAGGATACCGGGCACCAGCGGCATGCTTACGCCTGCCTTTGACGCAGCATCACGAAAACGCAGGAATACCTCCACGTCGAAGAAAAACTGGGTGATGCCGCGGGCCGCGCCCGCGTCCTGCTTGCGCTTGAGATTTGCCAGATCGGCCTGCGGCGAGACCGCATCGGGATGCACTTCCGGATGGGCCGCCACGCTGATCTCGAAATCCGCCACACGTTTCAAGCCCGCCACCAGCTCCGCCGCACAGGTGTAACCGCCCGGATGCGGTGTGAACTTACCCTGCCCTTCCGGCGGATCGCCACGCAGCGCCACCACGTGCCGGATGCCAGCCTGCCAGTAACGGCGCGCGATGGTTTCAATCTCGGCCTTGGCAGCGCCCACGCAAGTCAGGTGCGCGGCGGGCCGCAGACCCAGTCGCTTCTGGATCGCCACAACCGTGTCGTGCGTGCGATCGCGCGTGGAACCGCCGGCGCCGTAGGTGACCGACGCGAAACGCGGCGCCAACGGCGCCAGACGTTCCAGCGCCTGCCACAGTTTCTTTTGCAATTCCGGCGTAGCGGGTGGGAAAAACTCGAAGGATACCGCCGGATGCACCGGAAATGCCTGCTGATCCCAGGAAGTTGAAAGCGGATTCATAAACTGACGCCCATAAAAAAACCCGCTCAGCTTTCGCTTAAGCAGGTCATTTGTGACGCCGCTTTAGCCGTATTTATAAAGCGCCCGCAAGCTGAGTATCAAATCGGCGCTGGAAAGAATTATTAACCCGGACGAACCCTCTGTCAACCCGGGGTGGACGGACGGTGCAGATTGCGCACATGCCGCCAGACATACCAGATGAAGCCCAGCACCAC
>JBOIBC010000196.1:0-3533 GCA_050739295.1 Gammaproteobacteria bacterium | reverse complement strand
ATGCGCAGCAGCGTCAGATCGTTTGGTAGATTGAGCTTCATACGTACCACTCAGTTATCCGAATGGAACAAGTCATAGATACGCTCCGCCAGTTCGTGACTAATGCCATGCACGCTTGCCAAGTCCTCGACACCGGCGCGGACCACTCCCTGCAAACCGCCGAATTGCTTGAGCAGTTGCTGGCGGCGTCTCGGTCCCAGACCCGGAACACTTTCCAGCACCGAGGAAGTACGTGCCCGCGCACGCCGCTGCCGGTGGCCGGTGATCGCAAAGCGATGCGCCTCATCGCGAATCTGCTGGATCAGGCGCAGGGCCAACGAGTCCGGCGGCAGTATAAGTGGCACGTCCCGGCCCGACAAGAAAAGCTGTTCGAGTCCCGGCCGGCGCGCCGGTCCTTTGGCTACGCCCACCAGTGTCACGCCATCCACCTGCAAATCTTCCAGCACCTTTTCCGCTGTGTGCAATTGGCCCGTTCCGCCATCAATGAACAACACATCTGGCACTACACCCTCGCCTTTTTTCAAGCGCGTGTAGCGGCGTGCGAGTGCCTGTCGCATGGCGCCGTAATCATCGCCCGGCGCAAGGCCTTCTATATTGAAGCGGCGGTAATGTCCCTTGAGCGGACCGTTGGCATCAAACACCACGCAGGACGCCACCGTACCCTCGCCCATGGTGTGGCTGATATCGAAACATTCGAGCCTTGAAGGCAATTGATCCAATTCCAGAACCTCCTGCAGCACTTCAAAGCGCCGGCGCAAATCCGCATCCATGGCGAGCCGCAGGCTCAGCGACTGGGTAGCGTTGGCTTGCGTCAAGACCAGAAGCCGCCTGCCTTCGCCGCGCATGGGGTGCCGGATGATCATGGGCTTGCCGCACTGCCCGGATAAAATGTCCTGCAACAATGCTTCATCTTCGATTCTTTCGGATACCAGGATTTCTTTCGGGATGTCCCGGCCGAGATAGTATTGCGGCAGAAACGCCGACAACACTTCGCGGATGGACGTTTCACCCGTGACTTTCGGATAAAAACTGCGGATACCGAGATTGTGCCCGCCGCGCACCAGCATGACGGCAATGCAATGCACGCCGTTGCGCGAATCCGCGGCGATCACGTCGTAATCACCGCGTCCCGCGCTGATATGCTGGTGCTCGCTGGTACGGCGCAGGCTGGTGATCTGGTCGCGGTAGCGTGCCGCCAGTTCGAAATCCTGGCGCGCAGATGCCTCTTCCATGCGCCGCACCATTGCGTCAATCACCTCGCGGGTGCGCCCCTCCAAAAACAGGATGGCGTGTCGCACGTCGCGGGCATAATCCTCCTGACTGATCAGTTTCACACAGGGCGCCGAGCAGTACCTGATCTGGTATTGCAGGCAAGGCCGGCTGCGATTTCTGAAGAACGTGTCATTGCACTGCCGCAGCAAAAACAGCTTCTGCAGAAGATTCACCGTCTCGCGCGCCGAGTGGGCACTGGGATAGGGGCCGAAATACCGCCCCGCTTCGCGGCGCCTGCCCCGGTATATCGCAAGCCGCGGAAACGGTCCTTCTGTTTCAAGACGTATATAAGGATAACTTTTGTCATCCCGCAGCACCACGTTGTAACGCGGCCGGTGCTGCTTGATGAGGTTGTTTTCCAGCAGCAGCGCTTCGGTCTCGGTGTGGGTCACCGTCACTTCGATGGAGGCCATGTGCGCCATCATGGCCTGGTTCTTCGACGATATGCCGCTCTTGCGAAAATAGCTGCCGAGACGCTTCTTGAGATTGGCCGCCTTGCCCACGTACAAAATTTCACTATCGGCATCCAGCATGCGATACACGCCCGGCGCGGCGGTGACGTTCTTGAGAAAACGCTCACTGTCGAATGACTGCACCGGCTCGCTCATGCCGGCCGCCCCATGGCATCCAGCCGCGTACGGGCGACTGCCAGCACTGCTTCGAACATGGCTGTGGTCAGGCGCCGGGTTTGGGTGTTGTAGCGGCTGCAATGATAGGAATCCAGCAGAATGTGCCCTCCGGCCAGCCGATGCTGAGCGCCGTGCCTGAAAGGGAACAGGCGCGATTTTAATTCCAACGCACGCAATACCGCCTCGTGGGCGACACGGCCCAGAGCCAGGATTACCGCATTGAACGGCAGCTCTTCAAGTTCCGCGCGCAGATAGCGATTGCAGGTGCGTATTTCGATAGTGCTGGGTTTGTTTTGCGGCGGCACACATTTCACCGCATTGGTGATGCGACAGTCACGCAATTTCAGTGCGTCATCCGCAGCCCTGGATTCCGGTGCGCTGGCAAAACCGAATTTGTGCAAGGTCCGGTACAAAAGGATACCCGCATGATCGCCGGTGAACGGCCGGCCCGTGGCGTTCGCACCGTGCAGCCCCGGCGCCAATCCGACGATGAGCAAACGCGCATGCGCATCCCCAAACGGCGCCACCGGTCGCGCGTGATAATCAGGGTGTTTGCGGCGCACATCGGCGAGAAATCCCGCCAGGCGCGGACAACAGGTACAACGAGGATTGAAGCAAACAGTTTGCACGACCTGGGCACCTCTAAAAATCAGAGATTTTGGTTTCTGGTTAGGTGAAAATGACCGAGCACCCGGAGTGTATATGCCAATACATGAGAGTTCGCCGCATGCGGCGAACGAGACCACATTCTACACGCCATCAGAAAGCAAAAGATCACAATTAGAGGCGCCCACAAGAGTGTAACCGACAGCCACGCCTGTTTGCAGCGTCAGTCGCGGCTGCCGTCACGCTGTAATTTTTCTTCGATGATTCCGTAGCGCAGCGCCAGCCGAGTCAGCTCGACTGCGTTGTTCACGCCGAGTTTCTGGAACAGGCGCGCGCGATAGGTACTGACCGTCTTGGGGCTCAGATGCAGTTTGTCCGCGACGGCCTGTGGCGACTGGCCGCCGGTGATCATCAACATCACCTGGGTTTCGCGTTGTGACAGTTGGTCGAAAGGCGAGCCGCTATTGCCACCCACCTTGTCCAGTGCCAGTTGTTGCGCGATGGCGGCGGTGATGTAGCGCTTGCCCGCATGCACCTGCCGGATGGCACTGACAATTTCCTCGGCGGCACAGTCCTTGGTCAGATAACCGTGGGCGCCGGCTTCCATCAGCCGCAGGGGATACGGTTCGGTGGCATGTACGGACACCACGATGACTTTCACAGTGGGATGCCGCGCGAGCAGCTTGTGCGTGGCTTCCAGCCCGCCAATGCCCGGCATGCTCACATCCATCAACACTACATCGGGCTTGAGTTCGCCGCACAACAAGATAGCCGCTTCGCCGGATTCGGCTTCTCCGGCGACGCTCAAATCCGGTGTGTCTTCAAGTATCAGACGAATCCCTGTCCGCACAAGCTTGTGGTCGTCCACCAGCAGGACACGGATCATATTCACCCCTTGTGGCTGGCCATCTTGCGGCCAGATGCGATCAAGCCTACGGCAAATTCTGTGGGCCGGCAAACCATTGTAAGTCTCCTCTCCCTTTGTGGAAAAGCCTGAATGGCGGCAGATAACTCACTCCATATGTT
>JBOIBC010000195.1:0-3533 GCA_050739295.1 Gammaproteobacteria bacterium | reverse complement strand
CAAAAATGCAGGCCGCGTCGTTCAGGTGGCGACGGAAACGAAATAGCTCTTGCGCAGCCGTTGTTCACCGTCCCACCGATAGGCCGCCAGCTTTTTGCCGACCTTCGCCGCGCTGTAATCGACGCAGGCCACGTTATTGGCCAGCGGTTCGGGTTCACCATCCAGCCAGTAATGGCCAATGAACACCGGCGGTGCATCCGCTGCATAGCCGGCATCGGCGGGCCACGCGCCATGCCAGGGCACATCACCGATCTGCCGCACCATTGCCGGCGATGCCACTATCGCATCACGCAACAGAGCAGGTGCCTCGTTTAGCCACCAGCGTACCCGTGCTCGCGTGCGCAACCGGCCATAACTGTCGTGGTAACCCACGCCCTCCGGCATGCGCACTTCGAGCCCTTTCAGCAAGCACTCGACCGCATTGAATTCCTCAGAACCCAAACAGGTCGCCTTCACCAGCAGCGCATCCGACAAGTGTGCATTGGAATTGGCTTCCCGCTCCACCACCGCGCGATAACGCGGAACCCACGATGCATGCACCACTCGCAACTCGCCCAGATCCAGCCACATGGGCAAGCTCCGGAACCAGGCAATCGCCGCATCGTGCGCCGCTTCGTTATTCTCCATCTCTTTCAGAAACACTTGATGCTGTTTAAGGTTTTTCGGGCTGTGCGCGCGCAGATGTTCACCGGGCCGCTTCGGGTCCGGCGTGTGATACGCCACCGCGTTGAACTCGTGGTTTCCCATCACGGCAAGCGCTTCGCCGGACTCCATCATCCGCCTCACGATATCCAGCACCTGCCGCGCGTTCGGATTGCGGTCGATGTAGTCGCCGACGAAGATCGCCTGCCGCGCCCCGCCGGGATACCGCCACACACCGCCCCAATCGCAATAACCCAGCTTCTTCAGCAGCGCTTGCAGCGCATCCGCCTGCCCATGAATATCGCCGATGATGTCGTAGCCACTGGGTTGTGTCATTTGGATTTAGCTTTATATGCCGGCATCAATCGCCGATGCCGAACTGGTAGTCCGTTCCACAGCATCGGAGAATCGCCTTCCAATCCGGATTGGGCTTTGTTGTAATAGGCAGCTTCGGCAAGGAATTCGTTACGCGCAGGCGCAAGGAGCCTTACACTTTTCACAGACTCGTATGCCGGGCTTTAGTAAAAACATCTTCCGCTGCATGCGTCTCGACCTCGCCACGCTCATAGGTCAGGACATGCGCTTTTATTTCACGTTGCCGCTCATCCTCAGTTTCCAACAACGGGTCTTCACGAAGTGATTTGATGTCGTGCTCAAGTTCGGTCAAATTTTTGGACATGTCCAGCTCGAAAGTGCCTAAGCTAATATTCTACACAGTACGGAAACTCAAACAAGTGACTGAAGCAGCCGTTTTTTTGACGATGCCGATAAAGTCCTCGTGGACGATCCCGGACCATCGAACGACATAATCAGCCACGCTTACGGCTCGGCTTGCTCTTCTTTTGTTTATCCGTGGGCTTATTTTTTTAGCAAGCCTCGCACTTCTACCGCCATCCTGCGCCAAGTGCTGAAAAAATCGGCGCTGCAGCCGCTACTGCCCTCCACCACCGAGCGGGAACTGAACCGACTGGTACACGTCGCACATCCGCCGCGGCGGGGATGCAAACCGCCAACCGGCGACAGTCTGGAGCGCCGCCTGGTCGAAATAGTCCGGCGGATCAGCTTGCACCACGCTCGCCTGGCTCACGGCGCCATTCTTCTCAATGCACATCCGGACCTCGACCTTCGCGACCTTCGGCAACGGCGTGCCGGCGGGAATATGCAGCGAAATCGGCACGGACTTTTGCGCCACGAGCTTCGGCACAGGCGATGCGCCCGACAAGTCTCCGAACGTCATGTGTTCGAGTCGGCCGACTTCGCCACGGCTTCCGCCGGAGAATTTCGCCAGCACCACCAGTCCGCAGGATGCCGTCGCCGAGCCTTTAATCTTGCGAGTGGTAAACTGCGTCGCGGCCAGCGCTCGGAGTGCCGCTTCGTCGTACACTCCGTGCGGCGAGGATTTGACCACCATCGTATCGGCCACGCGTCCCTTCTCGTCGACGCAAAAGCGTATCCGCACCTTTCCGGGTCGCGCGCCCGCCGGCAGGCTGTCCGCAGGAATCCGCGTCACCGGATTGGCGACGATCCCACCGCGCTCGCTCGAAGCGGACTGCGCCGCGGATGCGGTGCCACTGGCGACGATCGATACGCCGTGCAGCGGCGGCTGACTGCATAGCCAGCGCAGCGTGGTCTGCTCGTCCGATACCCTTTCCGTGTGGTGGTTCGAAATATGGCTGCCGAGAGAGCTGTTCTCGTCCTGGTTGCTTTCCGCGTAGCTCACCTGGTAACTCATCACCATGGACACGTTGTCCGTCGCGACCGGTTTACCGTCGACATGATGCGCATGGTATTTCCACTTCTTCATCGCGGCCTGCCCCGCGCGCGCGAACTGCGTGGCGTCCCGGGGAAACTGAGACCATATCCTCACGTTTTTTGTGGTGCCGTCCGCGTCCACCGTCAGCAAATAGGTCGCGCACATCTGCGCCCCCGCATGCAGCGCGCCCGGCGGGAGATTCGCCGCAACCGTCTTGATCGGATAAACATCGCCGGTATTCCCGTTCGGGAGTATCGTCACGCTGCCCGGCCCTGCAAAGCATGTCGCCGACACGACTACCGCCAGTATTCCCACCGCACCCAGAATCATCGCACGCCGCATATTCATTCCCCACTCCCAGCACCTGAAAGCTTTTTAGCACCTTGGAGCCGTCATTGCAAACGAACAAGCCCATCCCGGTCAGACATGCGGCTGCCGGTGAGGTGCTGACATCGCAAGGCTACATTCATTTACTCGGAATATTCTCTTTAATTAGTTCTTGTCGCCATGAATTTTCCATCAATATGCGGAAACTAATAGCACTATCAGAATTCTCGAATTTCAGATCGCCTATCTTATTTGCATAATCTGAGTATTCCGTTATTAATTCGAATAATTTTCTTTTGTACTCAGTATCATCATTGCCTTTTAGGTGTTCACCCTTGGTTTCGAGTATTGAGAATCGGAATTTGCCATTTTCAACACCATGCATGCAGGCCAGAAGATCGGGATACACGCGGTGGCGCTGCCAGCCCTGCAAACCGTAAGAACGCTGATTCACAGCGATACGATGCCACCAATACACGCACTGGCTTTCATCCAGGTACCAAGCGGTGTTCTTTTCCAGATCGTTAAATTCTTTCTGGTAGACCTTTTCGAACAGGCTCTTTTCCAGCGGTTCGCCGTTTTTACGATACAGTAGCGGATCTATATCAGAGACGTCCATCTCCAGCGTCTCGGCGATTTTCCAGTTCAGTGCCGGATCATTAGACGAAACCAACCGCAAGGCAATCTCGCCGCTTTCGAGTTTTTCTCGAAAAAGTGTCTCGGCCATGGTGTTGACCTGCTTACGCAAGTCCACCTTCATGACCTGTACCAAGTCCAAGCGGTTGATATAAATCTGCTCGTTGCTCACACC
>JBOIBC010000194.1:0-3548 GCA_050739295.1 Gammaproteobacteria bacterium | reverse complement strand
TATGTAAAGAGCGTGCAGGTCATAGATGGTACAGGTCACATCGTGATCACGTACGATAACCTCAATATTGGAGGCGGAATGACCGGTACCACAAACGTGCTGGAGCTCACTCCAGGCACGGGTGGCGGTATGGCAGGCGGGGTGATTTGGGCGTGTGGTCTAACGAAAGTTACCGCGGGTGGCGAAACCGCCGACGGCACGGGCGGTGTCACAACCGTCGCGAACAAGTTCCTGCCCGCCAACTGCCGCGGATAATTCATCGCTTGGTTTGGTAAGATTCATGCCCCGGCTCTGCCGGGGCATTTTTTTGGCTGTATGAAACCTCGATGCGCCTCGTAGACAAAACAGCTCAACACACCCTGCTGATCCTGGCCTCATCTTTTGTACTGCTTGCAACAGTGATTGCCTATTGGCCCGGCTTGCACGGGCCCTTCCTGTTCGACGACATGATCAGCATCGTTAACAATTCCGCCATACGGCTCGCCAGCCTGGCGCCACATGAATTACTGCGGGCGGCATTCTCGGCGCGCTCAGGCGTCCTGTATCGGCCCGTCAGCGTGCTAAGTTTTGCGTTCAACCTTTACTTCTTCGGTGATGGTTCATTTTCCTTCAAGCTTACCAATCTCCTCATTCACCTCATCAATGCCCTGCTGATCCTTTGGCTGACCCGGTGTCTGCTGGTGAACTGCCGCCGGCGTTACCAGTTTGCCTGGAACGATATCAGCATCGTGTGGGCGAGCGCGTTGATCGCCGGCGCCTGGGCGCTGCATCCACTGAATCTGACCACAGTGTTGTATATCGTCCAGCGCATGACTGGTCTGGCGGCGCTTTTCACTCTGGCAGGGATGCTGGCATACGTTTATGGCCGCGAACGCATGCTGGCCGGCAAAACCGGCTGGCCGCTGGTGTGGCTGTTGACGCCATTCTTTGGCGTGATCGGCGTACTGTGCAAGGAAGATGCAGCGTTGCTGCCACTGTATCTGCTGGTAATTGAATGGCTGATATTCGGCTTCCGCAATGCGCGTCAATCCGTCGCACGAAACGTGCTGGTTTTCTATCTGTGCGGTCTGGTGCTGCCATTCATCCTCGGTCTGGCATTTCTGATCCTGCACCCACAGTTTTTCCTCGCCAATTATGCGTACCGCGACTTTACGCTGACGGAGCGCATCCTCACTGAATTCCGCGTGGTGTGGCTGTACATCCAATGGACCTTCATCCCCGATATCCGTCAACTGGCGCTGTATCACGATGATCTTGCGCTTTCTACCAGTTTGCTGACGCCGCTTACCACGCTCTGGAGCCTGCTGGCGCTAATTGCACTGATTGTGATCGCCTGGTGGCAACGCCGACGCCGGCCGCTGCTGAGTCTGGGCATTCTGTTCTTCTTCGCCGGCCAGGCCATGGAATCCACCATCCTGCCGCTGGAGATTGCCTTCGAGCATCGCAACTATCTGCCGGATTACGGATTGCTGCTGGCTGTGTTCAGCCTCCTGCTGCTGCCGGCATCCAGCGGCACGCAGCATGCACGCCTGTATTTACGCTGGACCATCGCGGTGCTGGCCATACCAGTATTGTTTGGCGTGACAATGCTGCGCGCTTCAGAATGGAACAACTACCTGGATTTCTCTTATTACGAGGCGCAGCACCATCCAAAATCTGAACGGGCGCTATATGCGCTGGGACAAGCCTATTCAAACCTGGTGCTTGGCGGCACGGTCAAGGATCCCAACCTAGCGCTGCGTACCCTGGCGCGTGCCGCGGCCGTGAGCACCAATATCATGCCGGACACGGCCATGATGCTGGTGAGTGCAAAACTGAAGTTACCCGTGGATCCAAAATGGCTCAAACATGCCGTGGATATTCTTCGCAGTTATCCAGTTGCCTCGCAGGATACGAGCTCTCTTTACAGCTTGGTCAATTGTCTGCCGACTGATTGCAAGCCACTCACTCCAACGGCACATACGTTGATTGAGGCAGCCTTCCATTCGAAGAATATCGAGAACCTCCCAAGGTCCAACGCAGATCTGTGGGTGATCTATTCCAATTATCTGACTTTCACGGGCGCGCCACTCTCCGATGTGATTGTGGCCATGCAGCGCTCCGTGAACTATGAACCAAAAATATCCGTATATCGAATCAATCTAGCAAAAGGCCTGACCATGGCGGGCAATTTCGATGCGGCGCAAGACCAGATCACGCAGTTATCACGGCTGAATAAATTCGGCAGTCTGGATCTGGACATCAAGCAACTCAAGGCTAATCTGGCGGCTGGGCGTGCCGAAGCCGCCAAACAACAACACCCGGCTCATTAAATAGAGCCATTCATATTTCTTGTAGGAGCGGCGGGTACCGCCGCTCCTACAATTGCCACTCCCACGAAAATTTCGCCAGCACAGACTGTTTCTGAGAGAATGCGCAGCCTCATGACGTCATCACGGATTCACATTTACGCTGCTTTTCTGGCGGCGCTGATCCTGACGGTACTCGCGTATCTGCCGGGCCTGCACGGCCCGCTCGTGTTTGATGACATTACCAATATCGTGCAGAACAAGGCGCTGGTCATGCACAGTCTGGCCTGGGACCAGCTCATGCATGCGGCGCTGTCATCGGATGCGGGACCGACGCGGCGTCCGCTCAGTGCGCTGTCTTTCGCGCTCAATATCTATTTCGGCGGTCTGGATGCCACGGCATTCAAGATCACCAATCTCATCATCCACCTGTTGAATGGCCTGCTGGTTTTCGCATTGCTACAACAGATCGTAGGGCACTGGTCGCGGAAAGGAATTATCCAATCCGCCAGCACGGCACTCTGGCTGCCGCTGCTGTGCGCTGCCGCATGGCTGCTGCATCCGCTGAACCTGACTGCGGTGCTATACGTCATACAGCGGGAAACCAGTCTGTGTTCCTTCTTCATACTTCTGGGTTGTGTGCTCTACACCCATGGCCGGCTGCGCATGCTGGCCGGCAAATCCGGGTGGCTGTTGCTATATATCGGCACGGCGGTCACCGGACTGCTGGCGCTTGCCTGCAAGGAGACGGCGGTACTTCTGCCGGTCTATCTGCTAGTCATCGAGTTGTGCGTGTTTCGGTTTAGTGCTGGCACCACTACGGGCAATCTCAATACTCTACTCACAAGCACCCCTCACCCCCACCCTCTCCCCGCAGATGCGGGGCGAGGGGGTGTCTTTGTTGGTCTGAGTATTTTCTTCGGATTATTTCTGGTGCTGCCTTTGTGCCTTGGCCTGATCTGGCTATTCGGCATCCACCACGGCGCGGCGCTGAGTTATACGGGCCGAGATTTCACGCTGGGAGAACGACTGCTCACGGAAACGCGCGTAGTCTGGGATTACATCCGCTGGACGCTGTTCCCGCGCCTGCCGGACCTGGGCCTGTATCACGACGACATCCCACTCTCCACCGGCTTGCTGACGCCGATCACCACCTTGCTGTCCATCATTGGACTGGTGGCCCTGGCAATCATCGCTGTACTCGCGCGGAAGAAACGCCCCTGGATCAGTTTCGGCATTCTCTGGTTCTTCACCGGGCAA
>JBOIBC010000193.1:0-3590 GCA_050739295.1 Gammaproteobacteria bacterium | reverse complement strand
ACCACATTCCGGTTGTGCACCACTTCGTGGCGCACATAGATGGGCGCGCCATGCATCTCGAGCGCGCGTTCAACAATTTCGATGGCACGGTCTACGCCGGCGCAAAAACCACGCGGGTTGGCAAGCAATATGTCCATGGGGTTATTTTACGCTTCGATGGTCCGACCGACCGAACTTGAAAAATGACACGGTGCTGCCATCCCTGGCGACGAGCTTCAGTTCTTCGTGATCTCAGCCCGGCCACCGCGATGCTCATGGCGGAAGAACAGGCCTTCTATGATCAGCATGACGGCGCCGATGGTGATGGCGGAATCCGCTAGATTAAACGATGGGTAATACCAGCCATGAAAATGGAATTGAAGAAAATCAATCACGTAGCCATGCCAGATGCGCCCGATGACATTGCCGAGCGCCCCGCCCAGTACCAGCGCGAGTGCTGCCGCCCGCCAGCGGAATTGATGACGCGGCATATATCGCAGCCAGATGATGATGGCCACGCTCACCACCAGCGCGAGCGCTATGAAAAACCAGCGTTGCCAGCCGGATTGGCCGGCGAGAAAACTCCAGGCCGCACCGGCGTTGTGGATCAACACCAGATTGAACACCGGTAGTACGCCGATAGACTCGTACACGGCGAGATGGCTGGATACCAGGTATTTAGTCAGCTGATCCAGCAGAACTATGGCGGCACTAAGCCACAACCAGATCCAGGCGCCAAAATTCGTTTTTTGCATTATGTTTCCCCTTGAATTCATGCGAAGTGCCGGACTTCGCCCTGCCCCGCCACGTTTTCGACACAGCGGGCGCAGAGATCAGGATACTCCCGATTCCTGCCCACATCTTCACGATGATGCCAGCAGCGCACGCACTTGGTATGAGCGGATGCTTTTGCTGCAACCCACAATCCAGGCTGCTCCACAGACGGCGCCGCATCCGCCGGGCGTTCATTTTCAGGATGTACCCGTGCATAGGACGTGATGAACAGGAAATGCAGTTCTTCACCGATAGGCCGCAATCTGTCCGCGAGGCTTGGTTCACAATACAAATCCACTTCCGCATCCAGCGGCGAGCCGATGCTGCCCGTGATGCGCAGTCCTTCCAGTTGCTTCTTCACCGACTCGTGCACTTTGAACAGCATCTCCCACAAGGCATTATCCGCCGCCCCAGCTTGCGGAAATTCGTGCCAGGTGCTCAGGAATACCGAAGCATCGCGCGATCCAGGCATGAAACGCCAAATCTCTTCTGCAGTGAAGCTCAGGATGGGCGCCAGCCAGCGCAGCATGGCTTCGGCCACATGATACATGGCGGTCTGGCAGGAGCGCCGTGTCAAGCTGTCTGCCCGCGTGGTGTATTCCCGGTCCTTGATGACATCCAGATAGAAACCGGAAAGATCCACCACGCAGAAATTGTAGATTTTCTGGTAGATCAGATGGAACTGGTAATCCGCGTACGCCTTGCGCACATCATCCTGCAATCGTGATGCGCGTTCCAGCAGCCATTGATCCAGCAGCAGCATGCTCTTAACCGGAACGCTGTTCAGGGCCGGATCAAAATCGTAAAGATTCGCAAGCAAATAACGCAACGTATTGCGCATCTTGCGATAGGCTTCAGCCATGTGCTCGAGTATCTGGCCTGATACCGACAACTCACCGCTGTAATCTGTGGCCGCAACCCATAAACGCAGCACATCCGCGCCCAGATGTTTGATTACATCTTGTGGCGACACCACGTTACCCAAAGATTTAGACATCTTTCGGCCCTGTTCATCCACGGTAAAGCCATGGGTGAGCACGCCCCGATACGGGGCCTTGCCGCGGATCGCGACGGACGTGAGCAATGAGGACTGGAACCAACCGCGATGCTGGTCGGAGCCTTCGAGATAAAGATCAGCTTTATCTTTTTCACCGAGGTGCAGGCGTTTCTGACCTACACAGTAATGCACCATGCCTGAATCGAACCACACATCGAGTATGTCTTGCACTTTTTCGTAGTGTTTTGCGTCCGCACCCAACAGTTCACTGGCATCGAGATCAAACCAGGCGTCAATACCATGCTGGTCCACCCGCTTGGCCACGGCTTCCAGCAATTCGTCGGTACGCGGATGCAATTCGCCGGTATGTTTGTGCACGAACAGCGCGATGGGTACGCCCCAAGTACGTTGGCGCGAGATACACCAGTCAGGGCGGTTGGCCACCATGCCTTCGATACGCTGTTCACCCCAGGACGGTGTCCAGCGTACATGTTTGATCTCGACCAGCGCCTGCTTGCGCAGTTCGTTCTGATCCATGCCAATGAACCACTGGGGCGTGGCTCGGAAAATCACCGGTGTCTTGTGACGCCAACAGTGCGGATAGCTGTGCTTGTAGGGCGCGTCGTGCAGCAGTTTGCCGCGCTCCCGCAATACTTCGATGATGTGTGCATTGGCCTTGAACACATGCTCACCGGCAAACAACTCAGTGCCCGGCACGAATACACCATGGCTATCCACAGGATTTTCGACCGGCAAGTCGTATTCAAGTCCCAGTACAAAATCTTCCTGGCCGTGGGCAGGCGCCGTGTGCACCGCGCCGGTGCCGTCTTCGAGCGTGACATGCTCGCCCAAAACGATGGGGACTTCGCGCGCATAGAACGGGTGCTGCAACTTGAGCCCCGCCAAGTCCGCGCCTTTGGCACGTGCGACGATCCCGGTGTAGGAATCCTTGAGACCGCACTGCTCCAAAACGGCTTCGCGCAATCCATCGGCTACCAGGATGTGCTGCGCAATACCGTTGAACTGTACTTGCATGAGTACATAGTCACATTCCCTGTTGAGTGCCACCGCCTGGTCTGCGGGCAACGTCCAGGGTGTCGTGGTCCAGATGAGTACCGACACAGGACCTTCGCCCATGGATTTGCCAGGACGCATTTTGGCCAAAAAGGCTCGCTCATCCGCCGCTGCAAACATCACGTAAATGGATGGCGAAATCTTGTCTTCGTATTCCACCTCCGCTTCCGCCAATGCCGAAGCACAATCCAGGCACCAGTGCACCGGCTTCAGACCCTTATATAAGTGTCCGCGTCGGATGACTTCGGCAAACCCTCGCAACTGGTTACCTTCGTAAGCCGGATCCATGGTGAGATAGGGATGCTCCCATTCGCCCAATACGCCTAGGCGTTTAAAATCCTCACGCTGTCTACTCACCTGTTCATGAGCATACGCACGGCAGGCGGCGCGGAAAGCCTTGGCATCCACTTTTACACCGGCTTTGCCGATCTTCTTTTCCACCTGCTGTTCGATGGGCAGACCGTGGCAATCCCATCCCGGCACATAGGGTGCATCCATTCCATCCAGACTCCTGGATTTGATCACGATATCCTTGAGCACCTTGTTGACCGCATGACCGATATGAATGTTACCGTTGGCATAGGGCGGACCGTCTTGCAGGATGAATCTTGGCTTGCCCTCGCGTGCTTTGCGGATCTGGCCATACACATCCTGTTCCTGCCAATGCTTGAGCATTTCCGGTTCGCGCAGGGGCAGGTTCGCTTTCATGGGAAAGCCCGTGCGCGGCAGGTTCAGGGTATTCTTGTAGTCAGTCACTCTATGGTCG
>JBOIBC010000192.1:0-3628 GCA_050739295.1 Gammaproteobacteria bacterium | reverse complement strand
GCCCGTTAGCGGCCTCCCCGAGGAAATCTCATGAACAACAAGCAACTTGCACGATGGACCACGCACATGCTCGCGGCCGCAGCCGCCGCCCTGCCCTGCCTGACAATGGCTTCCAATTTCCAGCTCACCGAGCAGAGCGTCACCAGTCTGGGGAGTGCGCACGCGGCAGGCGCCGCGTACGCGAATGACGCCTCGACAATCTGGTACAACCCGGCCGGCCTCACCCGCCTGAGCGATCCTGAATTGGATGCAGGATTGAGCGTGATCCGCCTGGGTGCAAATTTCACGCCCACCACGGCGGTGGATGCCATCGGCCAGCCGCTGACCGGCAATAACGGCGGCAATCCCGGCAAGCTGGGTGCGGTACCGTTTATCTATTACTCGACGCCACTCAACGACAAACTCGCCTTCGGCATCGGTCTGGGCGTGCCCTTTGGTCTCACTACCAGTTACAACGCCCAATCCATTTTCCGCTATCAGGCCATTTACACGTCGGTGACCGTGCTCAATCTGAATCCGACGCTGGCGTATAAATTCAACGACAACTGGTCGGCAGGTTTCGGCGTGGACATCCAGCGCATGGATGTGAAACTCACCAACGCCGTGGATTACGGCGCGGTATGTTTTAACCAGCTCAATCCCGTCAACTGCACGTCCATGGGCCTGGTGCCGCAGGGACACGACGGGTTCTTTCAAGGCACCGCCAGCGACACCCACACCGGCTTCAACTTTGGTGTGCTGTGGCAAGACGACACGACCCGCGTGGGTTTCTCCTACCGTTCACGCATCAAACACAACTTGAGTGGCAGCGCCAGCTTCACCAATGCACCGGCGATCTTCACCAGCAACGGCTTGTTCCAGAACCAGGGTATCAGCGCGCAATTCACCACGCCGCAGATCGTGTCCCTGAGCCTGTACCAGCAACTCACCGACCAGTGGTCCTTGATGGCGGACTGGAGCTACACCGGCTGGAGCAGCTTCCAGAATCTGACTATCGCCTTCTCCAATCCAAATCAACCGCCGGTGACTGTGCAGGAAGGACTGTCCAACTCGAATCGCTTCGCGGTAGGCGCGAATTACAAGTTCAACGACCAATGGACCTTCCGCGGCGGCGTGGCGCTGGACAAGTCGCCGTTGCCCAACCCGGGTGCACCGTGCAATACCGTCAGTCCACCTGATTTCGCGACCTGCAACAACTCGGTCAACGCCAGCCGCACCGCACGGCTGCCGGATGCCACCCGCAAGTGGCTGGCGTTCGGCGCCAGTTGGCATGTCTCGGCACACAGCCAATGGGACATCGGCTACGCGCACCTGTTCCTCAACGACCACATTCCATACAGCCAGTTGGACGGCAGCAGCGGCGACTACGTCAGCGGCCAGTTCAAGGCCGACGCGGACATTCTCGGCATCCAGTACATCTATCGCTTCTGAAGCGGCATCTCCCGACTCAAAAGCCCCCGTCAGCGGGGGCTTTTTTATCTGTAGCCGGTACAAAAGCCGGCCGGCGCAGTCAAAACAACCGCTTTCTTGATGTCCCGCCGGCTGTTAACCGCCGTGCCATAATGGTACTGAAAGGTTCTGTATGCCCAGGGCATCCGGACCGCTGGACCTTCAGGTCGCTACATGCCAAGCAGATTTTTCAAGACACTGTTTCATTTGAGCCTCGCCGGCTTGTTGACGCTGGGCGTCGGCTCTGCGTTCGCGGATTCCACCACTGCTGCCAAGAACGCTGGTACCCCATTGCCTGCACCCAGCTACGCGTATGGCGATCCCGCTGCCAGCTATACCACCCAATCCCGCAGCGATTTCAATCTGCCGCAAATCGGCCTGGCCGGCGCCAGTGTCCTCTCCCCCGAAAAGGAATACCAGATCGGCGTGCAGATCATGAACGAAGCGCGCAGTGAAGGTGCGATTCTGGACGATCCGCTGGTGCACGAATATATAGACAACCTCGGTCACGATCTTTCCTCGCACAGCGACGATCCGACCCTGAACTTCGAGTATTTCGTGATAAACGATCCGGAAATCAACGCTGTGACCCTGCCTGGTGGTTTCATCGGCGTCAATTCCGGCATGATCCTTGCCAGCGATAACGAAGATGAACTGGCAGGCGTCATGGCGCACGAGACCAGCCACGTGACTCAGCGCCACATCGCGCGCGGACTGCAAGATCAGAAAGACCGCAGCCTGCTGAACATCGCCACCATGTTGGGCGCCATCCTGGTGGCGGCCAATGCAGGCGATCCCGATGTGGCCATGGGCACCCTCGCAACCGCCCAAGGCGCCATCATCCAGCACCAGATCACTTTCACACGTTCCCAGGAAGAAGAAGCAGATCGTGTGGGCATTCAGACACTCGCGCGCGCCGGGTTCCCGCCCCAAGGCATGATCGAATTTTTCCAGAAGATGCAGCGCAACTCCGCCCTCAACGGCTATGACCGTATTCCTGAATTCCTGCTGGATCACCCGCTGGACTCGACACGCATGGCGTATCTGGAAGAACGTGCGTTCAGCATGCATGTGCCGTCGCGCCCCGACAGCCGCAGTTATGCCATCATGAAAGCGCGCGTGCGGGTGCTGGAGAGCGACAATCTCGACAAGACCTTGCAATTCTTCCAGGGAGAACTGGATTCGGCAAAAGGCTGGGACCACGACGCAATACTTTACGGCATGGCACTCACCTATGTGAAACAGGACCGGAACGCGGACGCCATCAAAATCATGCAGCAGTTGAGCGACAAGTACGATGATGTCGTGGCCTTTCGCATCGGACTGGCAGATGCACAGATGACGGCGGGCGAAATCAGCACGGCCAAGGCTACCTATCAGCAAGCAATGCAGTTGTTCCCGGACAGTACGCCGCTGGTTCTGAGTTATGCTCGCGATCTCATCGAGGCCGGCCAGCCGCAAAACGCCATTAGCCTGCTCATTTCCCTGTCCGTACAAACCAATCGGAACCCGGAAGTACTGCGCATGCTGGCCAAGGCCTATGACAAGGGCGGCAACAGCGCCGAATCCCACTTTTACATGTCCGAATATTATTACAACACTGGGCTGCCGGCCGTGGCGGCCGACCAGCTGCGAATCGCACTCGCCACACCGGGCATAGACGCCATGCAGAAACAGCGCTACCAAGCGCGGCTCGACCGCCTGAAGGCTTGGGCACAGGCCAATCGTCAATCCCTCATCCCCAGGAACAATCCCGGCTAGTGAGGGCTGGTCTTCTCGTTTCATCCTGTTAGCATACTCACGCCCACCGCTTTTTGGAGTTTCGATGCCGGGACAACACGGCCGCAGCTTTCTGCGACAGCTGCCTCTTCTATGTTTCGCGGGCCTGGTGCTGCTCGGCGGCTGCGCCACCACACCGCCAGATTACGTCACCCAAACCAAAGACCCGTGGGAAAAACTCAACCGTGTCACCTTTGCCTTCAACGACAAGCTGGACAAGGCCGTGGCCCGGCCGGTAGCCAAAACCTATGTGCGTGCGGTGCCGGTACAGGCACGTCATGGCATCCACAACTTTCTCAACAACCTGGGTGAGCCGGTCACGATCGTCAACGACCTGCTGCAGGGCCAGTTTCGCTCCACCCTCAAGGACACCACACGCTTCCTGGTCAACAGCACCGTC
>JBOIBC010000191.1:0-3683 GCA_050739295.1 Gammaproteobacteria bacterium | reverse complement strand
GAGTTGGGCCCATCACACAAGGCTCTATCGGGGTCCGGATGGGTTTCCATGAAGATGCCTGCGACGCCGACGCCGATGGCGGCGCGCGCCAGCACGGGAATGAACTGTCGCTGGCCACCAGAGCTGCCGCCCTGTCCACCGGGAAGTTGTACTGAATGAGTGGCATCGAACACCACGGGGCAGCCGGTGGCGCGCATGACCGCGAGACCGCGCATGTCGGTCACCAGGTTGTTGTAACCAAAGGAAAACCCGCGCTCGCATACCAGTATCTGTTGATTGCCCGTCACACGCGCCTTATCCACTACGTTCTGCATCTCCCAGGGCGACAGGAACTGGCCTTTCTTGATATTCACGGGCTTGCCGGCTTTGGCAGCACGCTGGATAAAATTGGTCTGGCGGCACAGAAACGCTGGCGTCTGGATCACATCCACCACCGCCGCGACGGTTTCGATGGGCGTGTCTTCGTGCACATCCGTCAATACCGGCACACCGATGCTAGTGCGGACCTTCTCCAATATGTGCAAGCCCTCCTCCATGCCGGGACCGCGATAGCTCTTGCCCGAGGTACGATTGGCTTTGTCGAAGGAACCTTTGAAGATATAAGGAATATTCAGCCGCTGCGTGACTTGCTTGAGATGGCCCGCCACGTCCAGCGCCAGTTGCTCGCTTTCCAGCGTGTCCGGCCCGGCGATGAGAAAGAACGGCTGGTCGTGGCCGGCTTCAAAGCCGCAGAGTTTCATGCGCGCGCCGCCTTGAGCGCGGGTTGAGTGGCGGCGTATTCCCGCGCCGCCTGGATGAAGCCGCCAAACAGCTTGTGGCCGTCTCGCGGCGTGGAGGTGAACTCCGGATGGAACTGGGTCGCGATGAAGAACGGATGCTCTGGCAGCTCAACGATTTCCACCAGGTCGTCCACGGAATAACCGGAGAACACCAGGCCTTTCTTTTCAAGCTGTTCGCGATAATTATTGTTGAATTCGTAGCGATGGCGGTGGCGCTCGGAAATCACGTCCTTGCCATACAACTTGTGCGCCAGGGTGCCGGCTTTGAGGTGCGCTTCCTGTGCGCCTAAGCGCATCGTGCCACCAAGGTCCGATTTCGCATTGCGGGTTTCCGTCTGCCCGCCGCGATCCCGCCATTCGGTAATGAGCGCGATTACCGGATGCGGCGTGTTGCGCTCAAACTCGGTGCTGTGGGCGCCCTTCAAACCCGCCACGTTGCGCGCAAATTCGATTACTGCGACTTGCAGGCCGAGACAGATACCTAGATAGGGGATGCGATGTTCGCGGGCATAGCCTGCTGCCGCGATCTTGCCCTCGATACCGCGCTCGCCGAAGCCGCCCGGCACCAGGATGGCATCCATGCCGCGCAGCAATCCGATGCCTTGCTGAGCCAACTCCTCGGAATCAACGTAGTGGATTTCCACACCGGTGTGGGTGTGAATGCCAGCGTGCTTCAAGGCTTCGTTGAGTGACATGTAGGCGTCGGCAAGATTCACATATTTACCGACCATGGCCACGTTGACCGTAGCCTCGGGGTTGACACGGGCTTCCACCACGCGGCGCCATTCACTCAGGTTCGCGGATTTGGCATTGATGCGCAGATGGTCCACGACGATGTCATCCAGGCCCTGGCTGTGCAGAATCAACGGGATCTTGTAGATATCGTCGGCATCCGGCGCGGAGATGACGGCGCGCTCTTCCACGTTGGTGAACAACGCGATCTTGCGACGCGCGTCGTCCGGCAATGGTTTGGCGGCGCGACACAGAAGAATGTCCGGCTGGATACCGATGGAGCGCAGTTCCTTTACGGAATGCTGGGTGGGCTTGGTCTTGGTTTCGCCAGAGGTAGGAATATAGGGCACCAGGGTCAGGTGCATGTACACGCACTTGCCACGTCCCATCTCGATGCCCATCTGACGGATGGCTTCGAGGAACGGCAGGGATTCAATGTCGCCCACGGTACCACCGATCTCCACCATGCAGATGTCGGCGTTGCCGGCGCCTTCGCGGATGCAGCGCTTGATTTCGTCGGTGATGTGAGGGATTACCTGTACCGTGCCGCCCAGATAATCGCCATGGCGTTCTTTGCGAATCACGTTTTCGTAAATACGGCCGGTGGTGAAATTGTTGCTGCGCCCCATGCGCGCGCGCACGAAGCGTTCGTAGTGACCAAGATCCAGGTCAGTCTCGGCGCCGTCTTCGGTCACGAACACCTCGCCGTGCTGGAATGGGCTCATGGTGCCGGGATCCACATTGATGTAGGGATCTAGTTTCACCATGGTGACCTTGAGGCCACGGGCCTCCAGAATAGCGCCCAGGGAGGCAGATGCGATGCCCTTCCCCAGGGAAGAGACCACGCCGCCGGTGACAAATACGAAATGGGCCATCAGGACTCCCGATGCGGTGCCGGGATGGCTCCGCTGAATCGGGAAGACAGAGTAACAGAATCGGAGGCTTGAAAGAAGCGAAATCGTGCCTGACTTGTACCGGTGCGGCCTTTCAATACAGCGCAGGATGGGATTGCCACTCGACGCGCAAACCCGGCTCGGTTGCTCCAGCGGCGAACGGCGCACACACAAACAAATCAGCCACGGCAGCCAACTGATCGCCGATATACATGAGGGGCAGGCGCTCCCGCATCCAGGGCAATACTTCGAATTCCTGGAGCCATTTCTTCAAGGGCCGGCGGTGGTTGCGGCCCGCCGGCTGACAGACTTCGCCGCCAGCACGAAAACTCACCCTCAGCCCTCCGACCGGGCACGCTGCCACGCACAGGCCCTCACCGGGAACCGGCACCAGGCGTAGCTTCCCGAGGCCCGGAGTCAGCTCCAAGGATTCGCCCGGGCGAAGCTGGAATTCTCCAGTGGAAGGCTCAAGCAATGGCGGCAGGCCATACAGGCGATCATGGTAGCGGCGTAATTCCGCGCCTTGCCAGGTAACGCAGGGGTTACGGTCAACCCGGGCCAGCAGTACTTCGTGCAGAATTTGTTCCAGCTTGTGGGCGGGTGGCAAGGGCAAGGCCAGTGCTCCCAGCCAATGCCGCAACACATTTTTGGCGCGCATGTCGCCGAGCGCTTGCAAGGCGGGTATTGACAGCGTGCCACCTGCCGAATCCAAACAGCGTTTCAAATCTTCTTCAGCCAATACCGTCAGCAATGCCAGGGGCTCGCCGCAATGGCGTGCACTGCGCGACACGGTTTGTGTCGCCGACGGCCAGCGCTCACGGATTTGCGGAAGTACGTGCTGACGCAAATAGTTGCGGTCAAAGCGTGTATCCGCGTTGCTGGGATCTTCCAGCCATACGAGTTTCTGGCCTTGCGCCCAATCTCGCAGTTCGGCGCGCGTAAACCCGAGCAGCGGACGCGCCAGTTTGCCGCGGCCGAAATCGATAATCACCGGCATGGCGGCGAGACCACGCAAGCCTGCACCGCGCAGAGCTTGCAGCAGAAATGTCTCCATCTGATCGTCTTGATGGTGGGCCAGCAATAGCATGTCGCCTTCGCGAATGAGTTTCGCGTAAACCTCATAGCGTTGTTCCCGGGCCACGGCTTCGAGACTCTCACCTTTAGCGGGTTTCACCTCGACACTGCGGCACTCAAGCGGCACGTTCAGGTCCGCACAGATAGTTTCGCATTGTGCCTGCCAATCATCGGACTGAGGATGAAGGTGATGATTAACATGAAT
>JBOIBC010000190.1:0-3688 GCA_050739295.1 Gammaproteobacteria bacterium | reverse complement strand
CTCTCCGACGTGGCCGACGTCGCCAACGCCGCCGGCAGCATCATGACCACCCTGCTGGCCAGCATCGCCTCCGTCTCCCTGCTGGTGGGCGGCATCGGCATCATGAACATCATGCTGGTATCGGTCACCGAGCGCACCCGTGAAATCGGCATCTGCAAAAGTTTAGGTGCTCGGCGCCGTGACATTCTGCTGCAATTCCTGATTGAGGCCGTAACTCTTTCGGTCATTGGCGGCATCATAGGTCTCTTGCTGGGTTACGGTATTGGCACTTTAGCCGCCCATGCAATACCCGCTTTCCGCGCCGCCTATGTGCCGTGGTGGGCCGTGATTCTGGCCTTCGGTTTTTCCGGCGGCGTGGGCGTCATCTTCGGCATAGCGCCAGCCGCCAAAGCCGCGGCACTGGACCCCATCGAAGCGCTAAGATACGAATAATCATAAAAACTACTGGGCATGCATGGCTCCACAGACAACCCCGGTGCTGGTCGGTCATCGCGGCTGGCCGGCGCGCTATCCAGAAAATACGCTGGAAGGCTTCGCCGCTGCCGTCAAAGCCGGCGCGCGTTGGCTTGAATGCGACGTGCAGCTGAGCGCTGATGGCGTACCGTTCGTTTCTCACGACGACTCACTAAAACGTACTGCCGGGCTGGATCGGAATATCACAGACATGCGTGCAGTGGAACTCGGCACGATTACCGTGGGCGAGCGCCAGCGCTTCGGCGAATGCTATGCCAGCTTTACACTTCCCAGACTTGCCGCACTTATCGCCTGGCTTCAGACTCAACCGCATATTACGCAGTTTGTGGAAATCAAACGCCAGAGCCTGCGCCATCATGGCACCGAATTGGTGGTTGAAAAGATAATGCAGGTAATCCGGCCCGCGCTCAAGCAATGTATCGTGATTTCGTTTGACCATGCCTGCCTCGCACTCGCGCGTCAGCTAGGCGCGCCTGTCATCGGTTGGGCGGTGGAAAAAACCGGCGCACAAGTCCGGCAACAGGCCGATGCCCTGCAACCCGACTACATGTTCACGGATGAAGCACTATTCACAAGAGTTCACACCGCCCTTCCCGGCCCCTGGCAATGGATTACTTACCATACCGAGGACACAGAACGCGCGCTGGAGCTGGCACGTCAAGGTGCGGCTTTTGTGGAAACCAACGACATCGGTACGCTGCTAAGCGCGCCGGAATTTGCACGCACATGAGCGAGAGCTACGATCTGGTGATTGTCGGTGCCGGCATCCATGGCGCCGGCATCGCCCAGGCCGCTGTGGCGAGTGGTCATCGGGTGCTGGTGCTGGAACAGCAATCCATCGCTGCCGGCACTTCCAGCCGCTCCAGCAAACTCATCCACGGTGGCTTGCGTTACCTCGAACAATTCGATCTGCAGCTGGTGCGGGAATGTCTGCGGGAGCGGGAATTACTCCTCAAACTCGCGCCGCAACTGGTGCATCTCACGCCCTTCTACATTCCTGTTTACACACATACCCGCCGGCGGCCCTGGGAGGTGCGCGCGGGCCTGAGTCTGTATGCTTTGCTCGGTGGATTGCACGCGCATGCGCGTTTTCAAACACTGCCGCGTAATCGGTGGGATACCTTGCAGGGACTCACAAACGATGGGCTGCAGGCTGTGTTCCGATATTACGACGCACAGACGGATGATGCGGCACTGACACGAGCGGTCATGGCCTCAGCCCAAAGCCTGGGTGCGGAACTGTGCATACCCGCCACGTTTGACCAAGCTCAGCTTCACGAAGTTGGCTGTGAAATTGCGTTCACCGAAGCCGGCATATCCCGCACTGTTCAAGCCAGGGTGCTGGTAAACGCGGCCGGCCCCTGGGTGAATCACGCAGCCGCACGTATCCGCCCCACCCTGCCGCAGCCTGCGATTGATTTGATCCAGGGTACGCACATCATCCTCGATGCTGCCATCGTAAACAGTATCTTCTATGTGGAAGCACCCCAGGATAGCCGCGCTATTTTCATCATGCCCTGGCACGACAATACGACACTGGTGGGCACCACGGAAACAGCTTTCACCGGCAGCGATCCCGCGCAGGTCAAGCCACTGCCTGAAGAACAGCAGTACCTGCTCGACGTGCTGCAGCGCTACTTCCCGCAGACACACGCCAGGCTCCGCGCAAGTTTTGCGGGCGTGCGCGTACTTCCCGGCGGCAAAACCCGGGCTTTCCGGCGTTCGCGTGAAATCCTGCTGGTCACCGATCGGCCGCGGCGGCCGCGGGTACTGGGTGTGTATGGCGGCAAACTCACGTCCTACCGTGCGGATGCTCAACAGGCTTTGCGCCACCTGAGAGATGCTCTGCCTGTGCGGCCGCCCGTCGCCGACACACGCAGCCTGCCATTGGAACCGGCCTGATGCCGGATTGACCCGTGCCACACGAAGCCCCGCTGTTTCTCGCATTGGATCAAGGCGGTCATGCCAGCCGCGCACTGGTGTTCGATGCCAAGGGCAGCCTCGTGGTCTCGGCACAAAAAACCATTGCCACCCTGCATCCAGGCCACCATCGGGTGGAACACAATCCCGAAGCGCTGATCGCGTCCCTCAGACAGGTCTGCAACGTGATTGCGCGGCAATTAGGCCCGCGCTGCGCTCATATCCAGGCCGCTGGTCTGGCCACACAACGCTCCACGATCGTGTGTTGGAACCGTGAAACCGGCAAAGCACTTTCACCGGTCATTTCCTGGCAGGACCGGCGCGCATCTCGACGCATAACGGCGCTGGCGTCCCACGAAACACATGTGCATGACATCACGGGGCTGGTGCTTTCGCCCCACTACGGCGCCAGCAAACTGGCATGGTGTCTGGAAAAACTGGCCCCCGTTCGGAAAACGCTGCGTCAGGAACGGCTCGCGGCAGGTCCATTGGCAAGTTTCATCCTCGCGAATCTGCTGGCAGAAAAGCCGCTGCTGACGGATCCGGTGAATGCATCACGCACCTTGTTGTGGGATTACCGTTTGCGCGACTGGTCGGAAGAACTGCTGGGATTGTTCCGAATACCTGAAGGTATCCTGCCACGCTGCGTACCAAACCGGTATTCCTTCGGCCACCTGCGATTGGGCAGCCAGGAGATTCCCCTGACTGTAGTCACCGGCGATCAACCGGCTGCTTTGTTTGCGGGAGGTAAACCGGATAGCGACAGCGTCTATGTGAACCTGGGCACTGGTGCATTCATTCAGCGATTGCATGGGAACACGCCACCGCAGATGCCGGGTATGCTGGGCAGTGTGTTGTGGCAGGATCAGAGCCAAGCTCTGTATGTACTCGAAGGCACCGTCAATGGCGCTGGCAGCGCACTCAGCTGGCTGCGCGGACGTCTGCGAATGTCCGAGAAAGAAATGCTCGCGGCCATGCCGGACGCACTAGCGTCCAAATCGAACGTTCCGCTATTTTTGAACGGCATCTCCGGCCTGGGTTCGCCGTACTGGATATCCAGCTTCCGCTCGCGCTTCGTCGGTCATGGAAATCCGATGCAGAAAATGCGGGCAGTTGTGGAAAGTGTGGTGTTTCTGCTGTGCGTGAATCTTGAGCGAATGCAGGAGTGCGGCGCCCGGCCGCGGCGCATCGTGGCAAGTGGCGGTTTGGCGAAATGGGATGGCCTGTGTCAGCGGCTCGCGGACCTGAGTGCTCTGCCGGTGCAGCGTCCGGCACTGCAAGAGGCCACTGCCAG
>JBOIBC010000189.1:0-3690 GCA_050739295.1 Gammaproteobacteria bacterium | reverse complement strand
GGATATTCCTGATAACTGTCTGGCGGCAGCCAATGATCCTCGGTGCTGACAAATTGTTCGAAGAATGACCAGATCTTGCGGGAGAGTTTGTCGAGGAAGTTGACCTGTTTTGCACTCAGAGCTGGCTCAGGGTGCGTGATTGGCTGGCTGATCCACCAGGCGATTGCGGGGGAGATGAACCACAGCGCCAGTATCGGCCAAGTGATGGTCAGAGCCATGGGATTTGAGACTGCCATATATACAAACCCGGCAATGGCAAAGGCCGGGCCGATCCACATCAGGCGGCGATATGACATCAGATCATTACGCGCATGGCGCTTTGTGACGCTGGAGGGATTCCACTCCAGTAGCCGCGTATGGGTAAAAAACATTCTTGTGATGCTGCGGACCGCGGCATCAAGACTGAAGTGCGCCTCGAATGGCAGACAGGCAAGCATGAATATGCTCTGCGCCAGGCGACGTGCCGTGGTGCGTGTGGTGGCGACCAAGTGTGGCGTCAGCAGTGCGTTGCTGGGTTTGCGGACAAAATCCAGTGCGGATGCCAGCACTGCGGGTATGAAGATGATGCCGGCAACGGCCAGAGTCCAGAACCAGGCGGACGCCAGCACTGTCCAACCCAGCAGCAGCAAAAGAGTCAGTGCCGCGGGCACCAGACTGCGCCGCAGATTGTCCAGTATCTTGAAGCGGGAAAGTATCGAGATGGGGTTTCTTTGAAGGTGTTTCTCAAAACCCGGAACCCAGGGCAATAGCCAGGCGGCAATCTGCCAGTCCCCGCGTATCCAGCGGTGACGTCGGCTCACGTCGGCGCTGTAACCAGCCGGATAATCCTCATATAACAAAACATCACTCAACAAGCCTGCTCTGGAATAGGCGCCTTCAAGCAGATCATGACTGAGAATCAGGTTTTCAGGCAGCCGCTCCTGCAGCGCTTGTTTGAAGGCGTTCACATCGTAGATGCCCTTGCCGACAAAAGAGCCTTCGCCAAACAGGTCCTGATAAACGTCGGAAACGGCGCGCGTGTAGGGGTCAATGCCCGGCTCCCCCGCGAATAGTTGTGCATACCGGGAACGATTGATGCTCGGCAGACTGATATCCACGCGCGGCTGAACCACGCCGTATCCTCGGCGGACACGCCGGCGGGCTGTATCGTAGCGCGGACGGTTCAGCGGATGCGCCATCACGCCCACAAATTGCCGCGCGGAATCACGCGGCAACTGCGTATCGGCATCGAGAGTGATGACATATTCGACATTGCGCAGGGCTTCGATATCGCCTGTCACCACGGAGAAGCGTTCGATTGAGCCACCGCGCAGGACCGCATTCAATTCCGCAATTTTGCCGCGCTTGCGCTCATACCCCATCCACAAACGTTCACCTGGATTCCAGCGGCGCGGCCGGTGAAACAAGAAAAACGGCGTGTTCGGCGCATCCGGATACTTCGCGTTCAGCTCTTCAATTCGCTTCCGAACCAGTCCCAGGAGCACTTCGTCCTCCGGGGTGGTTTCCTCAAGTGCGTCCGTGAAGTCGGTCAACAGGACGAAGTGCAGGTTGTCATCCCGGTTGCCCAGATACCGGACTTCAAGCGCCTCGACCAGTTGTTCGATATCAGCGGCACTGGTCAGCATGGCCGGAATCACCACCAGGCTGCGAAATTCCGGCGGGATTCCATCCGAGAAATCCATGCGTGGCAGTAGATGCGGGACCGCCAGCAAGGTCGCCAGCCAGTTCACCAGCGCGACTGCCAGATAACTGGCGCATAGCAACAGTAGCACGGCCAGCGGAATCAGCGACCAACCGTGCAAGCCGCGGTCATAAGCCATCAACAGCAACGCCGCGCCGGCGATCAGGGTGAGAACGATGATGGTGCCCGCATACAGCAGCAGCGAAACGCGGCGGCACATCCTGCGAAGCCTGGTACCAATCGGAATCCGTGCATCCAGCGCCTGTTCAAGTTGATGCAGTCCTCTGTCTATCAAATAGAAACCCACGTGGGAGGTCCGTTCCTCGTCGTCCCTTATGAGCGCGGGTTCACGGGCCAGTTGGATCGCTTTCTTTGTCACCTCGCATTCGGAATGCCGGCTGCTCTTTGCCACTTGCTCCACTACCTGGCGGTAACGGTCGCGGGTGGCGAAATCCATCCTGCCGTATACGCCTTCACGATCCTCACGCAGGATGGTCTCGACCGTGCTCATGGTCTCGACAAACTCGCGCCAATCCATGCTGTCCAGGAAGCGCAGGCTGGCAATGCTGTTGCTGATGGAAACCTGTTCGGCGGCCTGTTGCCGGCTGTCGGATTGCACCACCTGCTCGATGGTCAGACCGGATTCAGTGAGCGTCTGCTCGACCCAGGTGAGCGGCAGCCTTAGAGCCGGGCCGTGCCCCTGCAAGCGGCGCACGAACTCCGCCACGAAGGCGCCCGTCATCGGTGGATTGGATTCTGCCATGTCGGCAATCACAAGCACCAGGTTTTTGGGATCGCTCTCGGCGATCCAGATCATCCGATCCGCCCAATGGATCGCGAGAGTGCGCTGGGTGCGGGAAGCGGCAATGCGTACCCCGACGCGCCGCAGATTCTCGATCAACGCCAGGCGCAACATGATGGGTATGGCCCATAGTTCACCCAACTTGAGGTCGGTCACGTTCTGATACGCCGCCACGAAACGGCTGAGACCTTCCGCATCCACGCGGCCGTCGCCATGCGAGATGATTTCCAGGGCGATGTCGTACACGCGCGGAAGTCCCGCGGATGGGCCATTGGCAAGGCGTGGCAGGCCGCGGCTGTAACTTTTCGGGAAGTGACGTTTGGCAGTGTGAATATGCTCTTCAACAAGATAGAAGTTATCCAGCAGCCACTCGCTGGCGGGCGTGATTTGCAGGTTTGCCTTGGCTGCCTTGGTCAGCAGCGCGGAGATTTCAAGCAGTACGCTTTCATTGTCCGTCAGCCGGGGCAAAAGCCGCTCACCGGCACGTTTCGGACTCAATTCATGTTGACCCGCCAGGGATTCACCATGGCGCGCCATTTGCTCGGCATTGAACAGCTCCGAACGCAGCGGTGGCTCATCGCCGTGGGACACCTGCGGTGAGGCACCTTCGGAAAAACGTGAGCTCCGATTAAGCAGACTTCCTACTGGTGTCTTGCTGGTTGAATCCAAGTCACATTCTCCTGAGGAGAAAACACAGGAACCCAACTAAATCCCGATGAGACGTTTGGTTGACCTGATTATCTTTAGGGTGGTCTCGTTGTTGGCAGGATGGTTAATTCTACCCACGAAAACAACAAGGCTTGAGCCAAACTGGCCTGGGCCGGCGACAATATGAATTGACTCAGGCGCTTCCGACACTCCGTTGAGTTTCTTTACCCTTGAAAAGAGTGAAGCACGATGCGGCCAGCAAGCAAAATTGTACCATTTGTAACCCAGCTTCAGTACATATGTGATATTAGCTACGTAAGCTTCCATCCAAAATTTTGAAGCAGATCTGTTGGTTTTCGTGATGCGCCGTTACTCGTGACTGTCAAAGTATCAAATCCGGCATGCTACTGAAATGTAAAAGGTAATTAGGGCGTTTCGTAACCATAGGCATAGGATAAGTGCTTATGGTTGTTGGGAAAACCAGTCATTTTGCCTGTGCGGCCAACTTTTTGAGGGGTCGCAAGTGCGTTTTCTGTGGTTCGTTTTGGGTACTTCACAC
>JBOIBC010000188.1:0-3693 GCA_050739295.1 Gammaproteobacteria bacterium | reverse complement strand
GTATATAAGAGGACCGGGTTTGGATTGGCCGTCAACAAGACATCGCGGGTCGTATTGGCCTCATGTAATTGATCCAGTACGGTACCCTGTTCGGTGTCATCCACAATACTGAAAAGAGCATGCGGATGCTGGTCAAAATCCAGCGTTTCCGCAGATAACGAACCGTGACGGGATTCACCAAAGTACGTGTGAAGTCCAATGCCGCGATTGACAATACGGCCGCCGGCTTTGAGTTCACGCAGGAGCTGGTCGCGTTCCTGCGGATTTTCCAGGAAATCAAGCTCGGTCAGATTGCGGCCGATCAATTCTGCCGGGCTGTAACCGAGCCGGCGTTCCACCGACGGGCTGATGTCCGTCAACTGCAGAGTTTCCAGTTCCAGTACGCCGATGATCTCCGGCACAATGCGAAAGCCGGCGGCAAATTTTGCGGATGTGAGGCGTTGGATTTCATCGAGACGTGAGCGGCGCAATTCGGCCGCAACGCGTGCGGCCAGAGCATGCAGCGCACCGAACAGTTCATCACTCGCCTGGAACGGTTGTCGCGACATGATGCCGAGATGCCCGGCGGCGCGGTTGTCCAGTCCTGGAATGACCACCGCGCAGTAGGCGCGGACCCCGTGCTTGCGCAGCCAGGGATCCTTGGGGTAGTCAACAGCCGTGCCGTCCTCATGCCATAGTTGGCCTTCGAGAAGCGTACGCGCGGCAGGTGTGCCTTCCAGCAGCAGATCATTGCCACCCGCAGCGGCCCGGTTCACATGCCAGCCAGCCACCAATACCAGGCGGCTCAAATCCCCCGGTTTGCGCGTAGTGATGAAGGCGTATTCCACGTCCAGCGATACCGCGAGAGTCCGTGTCAGATGACGGAAAAAATCCTGGCCAACCACACCGGCCATCTGTTCCGCAAGGGTGCGAAATATGGCGGCGGGGGCCGGGTTGACGGCGATTTCCGGTTTCATGGATGGAATTTGACCATAAAATGCCCATGGATTGTCACGCTGACCGAATATTGCCGTGGCAGCGCTGCGAGCGGCCTGCAGTCGCGCGCCCGAGAATACTTTCTAATCGTATAGAGAATATGCTGATAAGACAATGAAATTAAAAGAAAAAGAATATACAAAATAATCGAGTTCACCACTGGCCCGTGAACTGGAAGGGGTGTTTACCCGAGGCATCCGTCGGCAGGTAGTGCAGCAAATTGTTCAAACCGGCATCGGCAGGATCACGGGATGCCAGGGTACCGCTGACTTGGTACCGTCCATTCGGGGTGAGGCTCAGCTTGCCCTGCAGAATCAGGGATCCGGCGGTATCCAGCAGGTTTCCGCGTATGCCACTGGGCTTTTGGGTTTGCAGTTTCAATTGATAATTTCCCAGGGTGACGGGCTGGGGCCATCCAAGGCGAATACCATCCCCGTTTATTACGCCATCTGCTTCCGCTGGCTGCCTATTGACCAGTACGACTCGGGTGAGGTTCAAGTTCAGAGTACCGCTGATGCTGCCAGAGGGCAGTGGAAGCCAGGACTCCAGACGCGAAATCGGTATTTGTCCCTGCAGATCCTGGAACAGCAATTTGTCGGCACGCCTGCCCATTACCCGCCCCTGGAGCCTGAGATCAGGACCGACCAATAGCAGGCTATAACCCAAGTGACCCGTGAACGGGGCCCGCCAGTCAAAATGCCATTGCAGTGAACCCCAGGAGCGGCCATTCAGGATGAGGTCTTGGGCAACACCAGACCATACACTGCCGCTGACCTGGTCCAAGCGTACATCCGGCAGGCGTTTCTGCAGCCAGGTGACGGCGTAAACGGCGGGAAATGTGGCCAGCAAAAATACAAGATAGACAATGACTCCCGCCAGCCACCAACGCCAAGCATTCAATTTCATGTGGCACCGCCCTGAAGCGTCAGATTTGCATCAACAAGTCCCGGCCCGACACCCCGTGTCACGGTGACATCGCTCGGCACAACGCCATACATACGATGGAGCTTGCCTAGCCAGCGCACCAGGCTGTCGAAATCCGCACCGCTGAACTGTACATGTACAGAACCATCGCTGGCCTGTTGTGCTTGTTGCAGGGCATTGCTCAGACCTGCGCCAGTGACGCTGGTATTCACGGCGCTCAATAGCGAACCGCCGGGCAAAGGCGCCGGTTGTGAGCCGCGCAGCGATTCAATCCGGCGAGCGGCCGGCCGCATCCATGCCAGCAATGTGCGTTGAGTTTGCACCTGGGACACTAGAGCATGCCGATGGCTTATGTAAGGAGAGAGGATACCCGCATAAATAATGAAGATGATCAGGATCACCGTGCCGCCACCCAGTATCCAGCGTTCGCGCTTACCCAAGCTCATAAACCACTGGCGCAGTTGCAGGAGGTATTTCATTTGCCACTCCCGCTGAGGGTCAGACGGCCTGTGGTCTGCCCGGCACTGCTGTTCACCGAATCCAGATTCACCTGAAAGGCTGAATTCTGCACAAGGGCGGATTTCATGCTGTTGAGTGCATCAATACTGGAGGCTTGGACCTGGAGTTGCAGGTTGCCGCCGTGAAAACTGAAACCCTGCAACTGCACGCCACTTTGTAATTGCAGCGTGGCGCCTACTGCCGTGAGCATTGGCAAGAGTCCGGTAGCATCCGCGGTACCACCCGTGAGCTGCTTGAGGCGCTGCTGCATTTGTGCCTGCGGATCCACGATGCGGGTGACATCCGGCAACGCCTGATGAAACAAGGTTGTTACTTGCGCATTCAGTGCATTGGCTTCACGTCGAAGGCCAATCTCACTCACAAGCTGCTGGCCGATGAAGACCACGCACAATGTAATCAGAAGCATCGCCGTGACACGCCAACGATGCCAGTGTTCACTCACGCTGCCGTGCACACCAAATTCGCCTTGCATAAGATTAATGCTTTGGGAACTGCCGGCAGCAGCTGCCATGAGGCCGATGGCGCCGGCGTTCAGCGGCCGATAGGTGATTTCCAGTGACATGCCAGCGAGCAAATCATTGATCGTCTGTGCTTCAGAATCATTTACAGTGTGAACCAGCACATGCGTGCAGCGCAGTACTTCCGGCAGCATAGCCAGGTGCCGCCGGATCAACAGCGGCATCAGCGCGGTATCCGCCGCGATGCCGTCACCGTCCGGGAACCGCGCCAGCAGTTGTACATCATCATCCGCTACCAGAATCAATGTGTTGTCCCGCACCGGTAACGCCAGCGTGTCGGGAATGATTTCAGCCGGTTTCAGGCCAGCTGCTGCCAGTTCATCCAGCCATTGCCGCATGCGCGTACGGGTTACTACAGCAACTGGATAACCGCGATCGTCGCGTGTGCCCACCGCGAAGTGCAGGGATTCCACATCTTCGGCAAGTCTGTCTTCCAAGGCGAACGGCAAGGCTTGCAGGATCTTTTGGGCGTTGTGCGTCGGGATATCCGCATGCAGCAGTGTCACGGCGGAACCGGGCACGCATACGCGCAGCCGCCGCCCGGACGCTGCCATGGCAGCGTCCGCGAGCGGGCCTGTCTGTTGGCTGCCCATGCGGTTACCGAAAGCGTCCACTACCAGCCAACTGGCCGGCCGATTTGCATCGGGCATGCGCAATAACAAGGTCTCGGTCATAAGGTTCCGAATGTCCGCCGTATGGCAACGGTGGCACCGTTATCGGGGTTGCGATACAGCAGACTGTACAGGGTGATCTGGGT
>JBOIBC010000187.1:0-3717 GCA_050739295.1 Gammaproteobacteria bacterium | reverse complement strand
GTACCGGCAAGACTGCTGCTTTTCTGCTGGCCCTGTACCAGCGCCTGCTCACCAAACCGCCCCGTCACGAACGCCGCGCTACCCAGCCTCGCGCCCTGGTGGTCGCGCCCACCCGCGAACTGGCGGTGCAGATTTACAAGGATGCGGAGGTCCTGGGCCGGCACACGGGCTTCAAACAGACGGTGGTGTACGGTGGCGAGAATTACGACAAGCAGCGCGACACCGTGGCCGCCGGTGTGGACATCTTGATCGGTACGCCGGGCCGGCTCATAGATTATTTCAAGCAGCACGTATTCGACCTCAAGGCCCTGGAGGTGATGGTGCTGGATGAAGCGGACCGCATGTTCGACATGGGATTCATCGCCGATGTGCGCTTCCTGATGCGCCGCATGCCGCATCCCACCGAACGGCTCAATATGCTGTTCTCCGCGACGCTGTCCTATCGCGTCATGGAGCTGTCCTACGAGCACATGAACAACGCCCAGTTCGTGCGCATTGAACCCGATAAGGTCACGGTTGATAGTGTCCGCCAACTGTTGTATCTGCCGGCCACCAACGAAAAGATTGCGTTGCTGGTGGGTTTATTGCGGCATCTGGAAGCGCACCGCACCATGGTATTCGTGAATACCAAGCGCGTGGCGGAAGACGTGGAAGCCTGGCTCAAGGGCAACGGCTTCAAGGCCGCGGTACTCTCCGGCGACGTGCCGCAGAACAAACGCCTGCGGCTGCTCAAGGAATTCACCGAAGGCGCACTGCCGATCCTGGTCACTACCGACGTGGCCTCGCGCGGCCTGCACATTCCGGACGTGACGCACGTCATCAATTATGATCTGCCGCAGGACGCCGAAGATTACGTGCACCGCATCGGCCGCACCGCGCGTGCCGGTGCCGAGGGTGACGCTATCAGCTTCGCCTGTGAGGAATATGCCTTCTCGCTGCCGGATATCGAGCAGTACATCGGCCACGCCATCCCGCGGGAAGCGCTGCAACCGGACATGCTGGCGACACTGCAACCGCCGGCGCACCGGGAACGGCACCGGCCACTGCATCCCCATGGCAGGCGCAATGATAATCGCGGCGGACGGCGGGATGGGCGGCGCGGAAGACGGTGAGACGTGCTGAGTGCTGAGTGCTGAGTGCAAAAAGTGTTGTGATTTACCGGAATTCAGCAAGTTTAAAATAGGCTCTTTTTCTTCAGCCCAGAACGCAGTACTCAGTACGCAGCACTTTCGGCCGGCATCAACTCCGCCAGCGTTTCCACTGACGGGAACTCGCTGATTTCCCGCGACGGCTGCTGACTGTCCGGCCGGCGCATCGCGAAGACCTGACGAATGCCGTATTCCCGCGCCGTACGCAACACCGGCAGGTTGTCATCCGCCAACAGGCTCGTGTACGGATCGAACGACTCAATCTCCTGCAGCTTCTGCCAAAAAGTGTGAGTTTCTTTCTGACAGCCGAATGCATGGGAAGAAATCACCCGATTAAAATAACGATCAATGCGGGTACATTCCAGTTTGAGCGACAGCGCCTCCGCATGGGCATTGGTCACCAGCACCAGCCGCCGCCCGCTTGTATGTAGCCAGCTCAGGAATTCTTCGACCTGGGGTTGGACGCGGATCAGATACCGTAGCTCGCGTTTGAGCGCCATGATGTCCAGATTCAATTCCCTGGACCAGTAATCGAGGCAGTACCATTGCAGCGTGCCTTCCATCGCCCGGAAACGCGGTATGAGTTCAGCCTTGGCGCCCTCAAGAGTCAAGCCGTAGCGTTCGCCATAACGCAGCGGCACGTGCTCCCGCCAGAAATAATTGTCGAAATGCAGATCCAGCAGCGTGCCATCCATATCCAGGAACACGGTGCGGATTCCGGGCCAGTCGGGGATGAGTTTCGCAGCTACAGGCATGGCCGCTATCATATACTGCACATCAGTCCCCATTAAACGTTAGGGCGCTTCTAAAAATCAGAGATTTTGGTTTCTGGGTAGGCAGAAATGACCGAGGGCCTGACGATTCGTCAGGCGGGCATGCAGGGATGCATGCCTTGGAGTTCCAGCCGCACAGTGAAGTGCGGCGCAGAACCGGAGTGTACACGCGAGTACATGAGGGCTCGCCGGACACGGCGAGCGGACGGGCAGGATGTCCGTCCAGGACCACAAGCTAAGCAGGATAGCGAAGCGTAGTGGCCGAGGTCATTTCTAACACCGCCAGAAAACAAAAGAGCGATTTTTAGAGGTACCCGTTACTCAAAAGGAACTCTGCGTGTCATGTCATGACGAACAATTACTCGGGCCGTTGCTGGACATTGCCGCGGAAGCCGGCAACCGCATCCTAGAGATTTACGCCACGGATTTTGCGGTCAATCTCAAAAGCGACCACTCGCCGGTCACGGCCGCTGACATGGCCGCACACGAAATCATCCTGCACGGCTTGAATCGGCTTACGCCCGATTTGCCGGTGCTGTCGGAGGAATCCAGTCATATTGCTTTCTCGAAACGCCGCCGCTGGGAAACCTACTGGCTGGTGGACCCGCTGGACGGCACCAAGGAATTCATCAGCCGCAACGGCGATTTCACCGTCAACATCGCCCTGGTACAGCGCGGCGAACCGCTGCTGGGCGTGGTATACATCCCGGTGGAGAAAATCAGTTACTACGGCTGTGTCGGCGTGGGCGCATTTCGTCGCGGTGCTGATGATGAAACCAGAGCGATCCACGTGCAGCCACTGGGCAGCGGACCGGTGCGCGTGGTGGCGAGCCGTTCCCATCGGGGCGAGCTATTGAACGGTTACCTGGCAAAACTTGGCCCGCATGAAATCGTGTCGCGCGGCAGCGCCCTCAAATTCTGCCTGGTGGCGGAAGGCGCTGCGGACGTGTATCCGCGGCTCGGGCCGACCTCGGAATGGGATACGGCTGCAGGACACGCAGTACTGCTGGCGGCTGGCGGCCAGGTTATGGCCGTGGACGGCAGCCCGCTCGGTTACAACCGCAAAGAATCACTGCTGAATCCGCATTTCATCGCCTATGCGGATGCTTCGCGCAATTGGCGGCAATATCTGTAGGAACGGCCTCCTGGCCGCGATAACCGCGGCGAGTATCGCCGCTCCTACAGGCGCAAATGAGAATTTAGCCGCCACCCAGCATTCCGCGTTGCAGACTCTTGGTGGGCGGATACGGACCCATATATACGCGTAGCAGCGCTTTCGCAAAGGCGTCGCCCTTGATGGTGCCCTTGAGGGTGCCGTTGTAACTCACGCTTATGCCCGTGCCGGGGACGTAATCCATGAAGATCTCGTCACCTTTTTTGGAATCGCTAAACAGCGCGGCGAATGCCTTGGCATCGCTCTCGATGCTAGCGTAATCGTTCTTATTGTTGGCCTTGATATCATCGAGCCAGGCATCGGCGAACTGGCTGTGACTTACGTCATACAACATGTGCATCACCACGCGATACGGTCCCTGCTCCGCAAGCACCGCATCCGTCGTGGTAGCTTTTTCCGGTAAATACAGTCCGCCCACATAAATGTGGAAGAAGAATTTCTCGCGCAGGCCCATGCCGTTCAGCACCAGGGTCTTTCCACCCACCACGGCGGAATCCGGCAGCGTGACGCCTTCGTATGTCGCCGCTTGGGTACTAAGCAGCCCACATGCGGCTATGAATACCAGTAATGTAAGCAGTTTCTTCATGACACGTCCTCCATATAATTTGGTCCTGTACAAGCT
>JBOIBC010000186.1:0-3745 GCA_050739295.1 Gammaproteobacteria bacterium | reverse complement strand
GCATTCAGCGAGGCATCCAACTGCAGCAGCTTTAGGCCGGATTCACGCGCCAGGTTTTCCAGATACGCGAGAATTTCTTTGCCGATCCCTTGGCCCATGTGTTCCGAATCCATAAACAGCGCATCCACCTGGCCCGAGTGCTGATTCAGCATGCCCATGCCGACCATGCGTTCATCCAGCATCGCCAGATAACAATCGCGTTCCACTTTGTGTTTGAATGCATCGGTGGGCGCCGCTTCCGCCCAGATCTTGAGGGTTTCGTCGGGATAAAAACCCGCGCATCCTTTATAGATGGCCGTCTTGCGCAAAGACCAGATAGCCGGTACATCATTCGCCTGTGCTTTCCTGATGGTAATCATGAATCCTGTCGCTCTTTTACGAATACGTCAGCTGCTTCGACTGTCACACGCGCGCCGGCTTTTCAGATTGCAGCAACTGATGTTGGTGGAAAATCGCAGTTTGTCCACAATTATCTCTTCTGCCGCAGCGCCGGTGCTAGCGCTTGTTCACGGCGAGCCAGGGCATATCGTGGTAGGAATCCGCGACCACCCAGCCAGCGGCCGACAGTGTCCAGGACACCACGAACTCTCTCCAACTCGACCCAGTGATGGAGTGCATGTGGCCTGCTGCCAGCATGGGTACCCACACTAGCAGCGTGAAAATTCCCATCTGCAGCGCCACGAGCGCGGCTGCCAGCCGTGCAAATACACCGATCAGCAGCGCCGCGCCCGCCGCGATGTAGGTAGCGCCGAAGAAATATGCCCAAGATAGATGCGCCGGCAGCCAGCTGGGTACCAGCGGCGTGGTTAAATTCACATAGATAAAATGGCTGGCGCCGAAGAAAATCAAGGCCAGGCCGTAAAGCACTCTGGCCATGCGCAGACCCGTGTCACCGACGGCAAAACTGAGCCAGCGTCGGTCCCAGTCATTGGCAAACCAGACATACAGTACCCAGGCGGCTGCCACATATACCGCGGTTTCCGCACATCCATACCAGGAACCGAATACCACGGGTGCAGGGAATACTTCGGGCAATCTAAACAACAGCAAGGTAAGCACGAGATACACGAGCAGCACGCGGGCGGCGGTAACCGCTGCGCGCCGCCATAACAAGCCTATGCCACAGGCCAGCGAGACGACGGCGCATAGATAAGCCAGCGCCTCGCGTGCCGGCAGGCCCTTGGGTATCCCCTGCCAAGACGGGGCGAAATCGCCTTGGATCAGACCCAGGATCCCCAGGGCAATCAGGGTCACTGCAAACGCCGCGTGACCGACACTTGCAATACGCATCGCTTTTACTCCGGTAGTGTGCCAGTTCATCGGCTGATCAATGACTCGGTCAAAGCATTTATATAATGACTATGAATAGCAGGTATATAGGGAAGTGTTCTGAATCTTTTCTGATATATATCTTGGGCCGGTTGTGCGCATTGCTTGGTCCAGTTTCCCGCGGGGGTGACATAGGAAAATCAACGGAATCTGGCCCTGACCGCCTTCCCTGTCATTTTCAAGAAGCGATAGACTGTGGTCCTGCTTGATACCAAGTGGTAGCCATGGCATCCGATCCAAAGACCCTCGAGCGTGTACGGCGTGTGCTCTCGCGTCAGAAAGGCGTGGTGGAAAAGCGGATGGTGGGCGGAAGCCTGGGGCTGATGGTGAAGGGCAAGCTTTGCGTAAGCGTCGGTGAGGAGCGCATCCTGGTGCGTGTGGACAAAGGATCCCGCCTCAAGCTGCTCAAGAAACCCGGAGCCAAGCCCATGAAGATGGGTGGCAAGACCCTTGGCGGTTTCATCTTCATCGAGCCCGCGGGCTACCGCACCGATGCCCAGCTCAAGGCCTGGATCCAGCAGAGCCTGGAGGTGATCTCGGCGTTGCCGCAGAAGAAGCGCAAAGCGCGGCGCGTACGCCACGACTAGCCCGCTCTCTAACCGAACTAAAACGTGGTCTGAACAGACCTTGTTTTAACCGACATATGGTTTAGTTACAGCAATACGTTGGTGCTTAAACTCAATCGAGTCTAAGTCCATCTCCTTCCCAGGCTTACTTCTTTTTGGCTACGCGTTGAGCTCGCGCGGCGGAGTTGGCTACCACCGCGGTGCGGATGAGTTGTTTGAAAGCAGTTGCGTTGATCTTCTCGTCCTCGCGCAGGTCAATCGCCCGCCGCGTGTTACCTTCCAGGCTGGAATTGAAAAGCTTCTTCGGGTCTTTGAGGGAGGCTCCGCGCGCGAAGGTGAGCTTCACCTTACCCTTGTAGGTCTCGCCGGTACAGATGATGCCGTCATGGGACCAGACGGGGGTTCCCATCCATTTCCATTCCTCCTGGATCTCGGGGTCGGCCGCGTGGATGAGTTGACGAACCTGCGCGAGAGTCTCGCCACGCCAATCCCCCAGCTCTTTGATCCGCTGGGTGATGTTCGCTGCAGCAGTCTTGCCATTCGATCGGGTTGTCGGCGGCATGTTCTCTTCAATCCTTCATTTCGTACACGATGGTGGTCTGAGGCAGCCCTGATTACTTCAGTTTTTCACGTCATACGATGATCTTCACCGGTTGGACGCCGTCAACAGCTTATCCGGTTCAATCAAGATGCTATGCCCGTCGAAGTCACCGAGCCAAAGCGTCCGACCAATAGGCAGCGCTACACTGACGTCACCAAAGCCTGAGTGATCATGTTGGCGCAGCTCGGCTTTCAGCGTCATCGACACTGGATCAATACTGACAACAGTCCAGCGAACAGCACAATGTTTGCCGTCAACACGGGTCCTCGCGCGTTCTACATTCGCGGCAACCAACACCACCCATATGCCCCCCAGTCGGGTGAATGTTTCGAGGTGACCCTCATCGTCCTTGCGCTCCAGTACGCGCGCGTCGAAGAGCTCTTGAAAGAGTTTCGCCGTCCTGGCAGGGTCATTTACTGTAAGAGCTATGTGGCTGATCGATTTGAGCATGGGTCACCTCAACGTGTTTCCGCAGCAGCGGGCCAGAAAAAGGCTAGCATCCCCTTTTTTCCTATTGGCTATCGCGGGACAGGAGTTCTATTCCCTGCCCCGCCTACTCGTGAAAACTTCTGTCGGTGGAACTGTGGTCTGTCTCCGATTATTCGATGAAACATCAGCTGAACGATTTGACCAATGTGTTGCATCGATCCATTGAATCCGCAACCCAAAGCATACGTTCGAACTCTCACCACATCAGCCGCGAGGGGGTTTAACCCGGAGCTACATTGCGGTTCCTAGTGGTGGACTGCGTACTCTGCGAGTGTTCCGTCAGACCATTTACGCACCGGCACGAAGTAAATGGTGTATGGCATCAAATCACTGGAGGCTGAAAATACCGGCGAGCCGGGAAGGTTTGCGCCCCATTTCGAGCCGGGCCCGGGGAGACCCCAGAACATCACATGCGGATGCCAGGGGCCTCCCGCGCTCGCTATATATCCCTCCTTCGACAGCATGAAACACATGGCGCCGACTTCCGGTGCCGTGATCTGCCTTGCAGCGATCTCGGCCTTGGTGCGCTTGAGCATCTCGGCCCTCGAGACGCCGGACAGCACCCATTGGGTGCGCTCGAGGTAGTAACGAAGCACAGAGCGCGCCGCCGCCGCGTTGTCACATTCCGGAGCACGCTGCTTCGGGTTCCAGAAATTCGCGTTGTCGATATCGTTCTCCCAGGACCTGCCTACATAGCAGACGAATCCGTCTGTGCCTTTGACGGCAGTTTTGTAGCCGTGGGCAGCAAGCACCAGGATCT
>JBOIBC010000185.1:0-3765 GCA_050739295.1 Gammaproteobacteria bacterium | reverse complement strand
CTTCATAAAGTGCTTCAGATTTTTCCCGATAGTCGGAACAGCACATGGATTGCGGCAACCGTTGCATGCCCGGGATCTGGCTGCCGCGTGTCTGGCGGTACTTAACAATCGTGAAACCTGGAACCGGGCCTACAATCTCGCCGGCGCCGAACGTCTCACCTATCGGGTTATGGTAGAAAGGATTTTTGCCGCCTTGAGGAAACACCCAAGGTTCATCCAGGTTCCCCGTTCAGTGTTCCATTTTGCTTTGCAGGCAACCGCCCTGCATCCGCGTTACCGCCATCTGACGCCGGCCATGGCCGAGCGCATGAACCAGGATATGGTATTTGACATATCCGACGCAGCACGCGATTTCGGATTTTCCCCGCAGGCGTTTCGGCTGGAATTCAAACCACGGATATAGTGATCGTGCGTTAGTCAATGAAATGCTCGGCACAACGTGTTTGTCATTTTCGGGGTGAAGGATCTTTTATAAGGATAGATATGTGATTTGGCTCGCGGTTATCGGCATTGCTCTCCTGGTCAGTGGATCAGCCAGCTATATTCTGGTGCGCTATCGCGGGCGCTGGTCGGTACTGGATCAGCCCAATCCGCGTTCGCTGCATTCGGCACCGGTACCGCGTACCGGCGGCCTGGCAATTCTGCTGGCGATCATGCTGGCGTGCATACCGTTACTTATAAATACCGGTTCCGTATCACCGCTGTTATCCATCGGATTGATCGCTGTGGCGCTGGTCGTGGTGGCGGGCGTTTCCCTGCTGGATGACATTCGGGATATAGGCGTAGTCACCCGCCTTGGCGGCCAGTTGGCGGCCGCGCTGCTGGTGATATCCGCGGGTTTGTATATCAACACCATCGCTTTCGCCGGTTGGTACGTCCAGCTCCACACCTTGCCGGGCATCGTTTTGGCAATCCTGTTTATCGTGTGGTCCGCGAACCTCTACAATTTCATGGACGGCCTGGATGGTTTGGCGGCCGGCATGGGAATGTTCGGTTTTGGCAGTTTCGCGTTACTCGGGGCGCTGGCCGGTGACCCCGGGTTTTCCCTGATCAATGGCGCCATTGCGGCCGCGTGTCTGGGGTTCCTGCTATGGAATTTTCCGCCCGCGAGGATTTTCATGGGCGATGCGGGAGCGGTCAGCCTCGGGTTTCTCGCCGCTGTCCTGACGCTGTGGGCCAACCAGCAAAATATATTTCCACTGTGGATCGGCGTAGCCGTGTTTTCGCCCTTCATCGTGGATGCCACCTGGACTTTAATGCGCCGGATCATACGCGGCGCCAAGCCATGGGAGGCTCATCGGGAACATTTCTATCAACGGCTGGTTCTTGCCGGGTGGGGGCGCCGCAAGCTCCTGTTATGTGAATACGGACTGATGACGGTTTGCAGCGTTTCGGCTCTGGGTGTGGAATGGAGTGCGCGGCCGGCGGTAGAATGGGCCACGTTGGGAGTTTTGATTGTGATTTACATAGCGCTGGTCCTGGGGATCAAGTTTGTGGAAACCGGCCGCAACACCAGTAACGCTGTCCGATGACAAGGGTTTGATAATGAAGATAACAACAGAAGGCTGGCTGGTGCTCCGCAATCGCTGGCTGGTTTTCATTCATGATGTGGTGTGGATTCCGGCGGCTATTCTGCTGGCCTACGGGGTGCGCTTTAATTTCGGCGTTGTTCCTCCGAGTTTTCTGCGCTACGGGTTGCTGGTGATCATCGTTGCATTACCCGTGCATGCGGCCCTATTCTGGATTTTTGGGTGTTATCGGGGTATCTGGCGGTACGCCTCGCTGCCGGATCTGCTGCGCATTCTGAAAGCCGTGTGCATCGGCGCCCTGATCACGGCGCTTCTGGTATTCATGCTGGAACGTCTGCGCGATGTGCCGCGTTCGGTGTTGTTGATTTATCCGGTATTTTTGATGTTCGGACTGAGTGGCAGCCGCTTGCTGTATCGCAGCTTCAAGGATCAATGGCACGCATTGGGCGCTGCTTCCGGGGAACGCGTCTTGATCGTGGGGGCAGGGCACGCCGGCGCACTTCTGATCCGCGACTTGAAGCAGCGCGGGGAACTGCTGCCGGTGGCCCTGGTTGATGACGATCCCAAGAAACAAGGACATGAACTGCACGGCATCCGGGTGCGCGGCTATCTGGCCGATATTCGCAGACTGATACAGTTGTACGATGTAAAAACAGTCTTGATTGCCATGCCCTCGGCTACACGCGACAGCATGGCCCGGGTGATACAGCTTTGCCATGAAGCCAAGGTTCAATGCCGCACGCTGCCGTCGCTGTCGGAGTTGGCGGGTGGGCGTGTGGAAGTCTCAAGACTGCGCCCCGTGACGATTGAAGACTTGTTGAGCCGTGAGCCTGTGGAATTGGACGTCCGCGGCATCTCGGATTTCCTCAAGGGAAAATGCGTCTTGGTTACCGGCGGCGGTGGTTCCATCGGTTCGGAACTGTGCCGCCAACTCATGAGCCATCCGCTTGACAAGCTGGTGGTGTTTGACAACAGCGAATTCAACCTTTACCAGCTCGAGCAGGGCCTCCATCTGTTGCCAAATCATGGCCGGATGCGGCTTATCCTCGGGGATGTGCAGGACCAGGCGGCTGTGGAGGAGGTGTTCCAGGACCACCGGCCGCAGGTGGTGTTCCATGCGGCCGCCTTTAAACACGTGCCCATGATGGAAATGAATGTCATTGCCGGCGTGCGCAATAATGTCATTGGCACCAAAATCGTGGCGGATGCGGCGGCGCGAGCGGGCAGTGAATGCTGTGTGCTGATTTCCACCGACAAGACCGTCAATCCGGTGAGCGTGATGGGCGCTTCAAAACGCGTCGCGGAACTCTATTGCCATGGATTGAATGCGCACTCGCAGACACATTACATGGTAACCCGGTTCGGAAACGTGCTGGGTTCCCACGGTTCCGTGGTCCCGTTGTTCAAGCGGCAAATCGCCGAAGGCAGGCCGATCACCATCACCCATCCGGAGATGACGCGCTATTTCATGACGGTCTCGGAAGCTGCGGGCCTGATTCTGCAGGCGGGCAGCATAGGCCGGGGCGGGGAAATCTTCGTGCTGGACATGGGGCAGCCGGTACGCATCCGTGATCTTGCGGAGCAGATGATTCGGTTAAGCGGATTGGAGATCGAACGGGATATCAAAATTGTCTATACCGGTTTGCGCCCCGGCGAGAAGTTGCACGAGGAATTGTTTTATGCCGGAGAAGCGCGGCGCCCGACCAGGCATCCGAAGCTGTTGTTGGCGGAAAACTCAACTATTGATTGGGCAGGCTTTTCCAATAGCCTTGGCCGTCTGGAGCAAGCCTTGCAGGCACGGGATCTGGACGCGGTGATGCAATTGCTGGCGCTGATAGTACCCGAGTTCACGCGGCGTCAAGCTCATCAGAGAGACCTGCCCCCCGCCGCCGTGAATGCCGGTTTGCGCATCGTCAAGTAAACCTCTGTTGTCAGCAAGCCATTTCAGCCTTGAACAGGCGACAGGCGCACTGAGCGATGTGCACATTCGGGTAATTTTCGCTTTAGATTTAGCTGATCTTTATGTCTTCGAGATCGGTTACAAGGTTTGGTGGCTGCCTTGAACAGCCAAAAATAGGGCACACCAAGGAAAACAAATAGAATGCTGAATACATCGCCAGCGAACCCTGGGGGCAGAATATTCCTGAGTCGCGCGCTGCTGGCGTTTGTCGTCGTCATTTTCTATTGCAACATTGGCATTTATCTGTCGCTGGCCGTCTCGTCAAGGCTGGAGCCG
>JBOIBC010000184.1:0-3791 GCA_050739295.1 Gammaproteobacteria bacterium | reverse complement strand
TGACCGCGATGTGCAGCTGGCCATTCTCCCGGTGCACCATTGCCAGTGTCTGACCATCGGGTGACACCCACGGCCGGGCGTTGTAGCTGCCATCAAAGGTGATGCGCTGCGGTGTGCCGCCGCTCAGGTTCACCTTGTATATCTGCGGACTGCCGCCGCGGTCTGAGGTGAAATACAGGCTTTGACCGTTCGGCGACCAGGCCGGTTCAGTATCAATGGCATCTGCTGTGGTAATGCGTCTCAAGGTGTGGGTCGCCAAATCCATGACATAAATATCCGGATTGCCCGGTGAAGACGACAACACCAAAGCCAGTGACCGGCCGTCCGGCGAAAATGCCGGTGCGCTGTTGAGGCCCGATTTCTCGGAGAGCAGCTCACGCCGTCCCGTGTAGATATTTTGCCAGTAAATTGCCGCCCGCTTGTTCTCGAAAGACACGTAGGCCAGGTACTTGCCGTCCGGTGACCAGTCCGGTGACATGATGGGTTCATTGGATTCAAACACCGTCTGTGGATTCGCTCCATCGGAATCGGCCACCACCAGCGAATAATGACTGTCCTTGCCGCCCTTTCCCGATACTTCCACATAGGCAATGCGTGTCGCAAAAGCACCCCGCTGGCCGGTGAGCTTTTGATAAATCAGATCGCTGATCTTGTGGGCGGTCCAGCGCAATCCCTTGGGTGACGTCAGCACACTCAAACCCAGCAGCTGCTGGCCGGTATAGACATTGAATAACTGGAACTCCACCTGGTAATTGCCGGAACCCGCGGGCTTGATGCGGCCGATGACCAGATCATTCACCGCCAGCACACGCCAGTTGGTGAAATTGATGGCACTGGCTTCTGTGGGTTTCTCGAGCATGGATTTGGCGGGAATCGCCTTGAAGCGCCCGCTGCGGGTGAGATCGGCGCTGATAACGGCCGCAACATCAGTTGCTGGTGCCGGCCCTTGCACCTGCCAGGCGAACGGCACGATGGCCACGGGCACGGCTGTGCTTACACCCTGGGTGATCTGGATTTCCAGAACAGCATGTGACGCAGCCAGCGGCAACACGGTCAGTCCGATAATCAATAACAACCTGCGCCACATTCTCAGTTACCTGGGTTGGATTGCGGTGTAAAGTTTAATACAAACACTCGCTGAAATGTCGAAGGATCTGGCGGTGGCGGCAAAGGTGAGGAGCGCAATACCGCCGTAACCACCGATTGCTTTACAGCTTCGTCGCCATTGCACGACACAATCGTTGCATTCGCTACCGTTCCACCCGGCACTTGTTCAACTTGAACCTTGCAACTCAGGTTCGTCGGGGTATTCGCCGGTTCATTCCAGTTGCTCTCCACTTTCTGCTTGACCAGCGCTGTCCATTGCTGTAGCAATGAAGCCATGCGTGCATTGCGCGCACGTTCCTCCACCGCAATTTCCCGTTTCAATTCCGCCTGATGACGTGCGTTTTCCGCGCTCTGCTTCTTCTTCGCCTGAGCCGTTGCTTCCGCCTTGAGTTTGGCCAAGTGGTCCTGTTCCGCCTGGGCCTGCTTCTGCAAATCCGCCAGCTTAGTATCGAGGGCCTGCTGGGTCACCGCTTGCTGCTGTTTGAGCTGAGCGACCTTCTGCTCTTCCTGCTGCCGCTCGGTCTTGGCCGCGGCCGCCTGTTGCAATAACTGCTGCTGCGCCTCCTGCTTCTTCTTTTCCTGCGCCTGCAGCAACGCCATTTGCTGATTGATCAGTTTCTGGTCCACCACCGTGGCCTGCACCGGCTGCGCGATCTGGCCGTTGCCACCCAGTGACGGCAGCGTCGAATTGGTCCAATGGATACTCAACACCAGCAACACCACGAATGCCACGTGCAACAGTACCGAGTAAACCCAGGGCAACAGATGTTGTGCGCGAGTATCCATCACGGCTTGCCGGTGATCTCCACGCGCGGCACATCGTTGGGATTGGTTTCAAGTCCAACGCTGGACGCGCCCGCTGCCTGCAGCCAAGTCATACCAGTCAGTACCGCGTTATAGCTGGCATTTTTATCGCCTCTCACCAGCACTTGGGTCTTGGGTTTCAAATTAAGCACTGCCCTCACTGTCGCGATCACCAATTGCTCGTCTATCGCCTGCTCGGGGTGTGCGCCGATGTTCAGATAGTAATTGCCATCGGCGCTAACGGTCAGGATCACTGGAGTTTCTGGGGTTTGCAGGGTTTGTGCGCTGGCATGGGGCAGATCCACCTTCACGCCCTGCGCCAGCAAGGGCGCTGTAATCATGAAAATGATGAGCAGCACCAGCATCACGTCAATGTAGGGCACGACATTGATCTCGCTCATCATGCGCCGTTTGTTGCGCCGTCCCGTCATGCGTGCCTACCCCTGGGAAGCGGCACGGGAACCCACGTGCCGCTGCAGGATGGTGGAGAATTCGTCCAGGAAACTGTCGAAGCGCGTTTCCAGGCGTTCCACATGATTGGCGAAGCGGTTGTAGGCGATCACCGCTGGAATCGCCGCGAACAGGCCCATGGCAGTCGCGATGAGCGCTTCGGAAATACCCGGCGCCACCATGGCGATGGTGGCCTGCTGTACATTCCCGAGGCCATGGAAAGCGTTCATGATGCCCCACACCGTGCCGAACAGGCCGACGTAGGGACTGGTGGAACCCACCGTGGCCAGAAATGCGAGGCTCTCTTCCAGCCGGTCCACTTCACGGATCTGGGCCACGCGCATGGCACGGCGTGAACCTTCAATGATCATGCCCTGCGCATCGCCTTGTTTGCGCAGCCGTGCGAATTCACCGAAACCCGCTTCAAAGATGCTCTCCATGCCGCTTTCGGCGCCGGAACCGCTGATCTCCTTGTAGATGTTGGAAATCTCGCCGCCGGCCCAGAAGCGCTTCTCGAAGTCGTCGGTGGCGCTGCGCGCCTCCTTGAGCATACGGTGTTTGCGGAAAATCACCGCCCAGGAGGCGAGCGAAGCCGCCACCAGAATCAGCAGCACGATTTTCACCACCAGACTGGCGTGCAGGGCTATTTCAAGAAAGGATTCCTGACCGTTCATTTATGCAAGCTCCGCCGCGATTTCCCGCGGCAAGGGTTTGGGTTTGAGTGTCACACTATCCACACAGGCTACACGAACTTCGGCAGAACAGACCAGAGCATCGCCTGCCGAAGCAGCGTGAATCGCTTGATCAAACACCAGGCTGACGCGCTTAATGCCAATGACGTTCACGCTGACTAGAAGTTCATCGTTGAATCGCGCCGGCCGGTGGTAATCGAGTTTTATACCTACCGCCACGAATTGCACGCCCAGGCGTTCACGCAGCATATCCTGCTCGAAACCCAGATGCCGCAACCACTCGGTGCGCGCACGTTCCAGGAAGCGCAGGTAATTGGCGTAGTACACCACGCCACCCAGGTCCGTGTCCTCGTAATACACACGCACCGGCCAAGTGAACACGGCGCGTGAAGCTGTCGGTTTATCCATTCGTGCTCTGTGACCTTGCGCGCCCCGACCGGTTTCGCTGTCCACATTCAGTCCTGACGCGGTTCAAACAGATCGGCTGACGGGTCGCGCCGCGGCGGCGTCAGGCCGAAATGCTGATACGCCGTCTTGGTGGCCATGCGGCCTCGAGCTGTACGCATCAGGTATCCCTGCTGGATCAGAAACGGCTCCAGCACATCCTCGATGGTGCCGCGCTCCTCGCCGATGGCGGCAGCCAGACTGTCCACACCCACCGGACCGCCATCAAATTTCTCGATGACCGCCAACAGCAGCTTGCGGTCCAGCATGTCAAAGCCATGCACGTCCACATCC
>JBOIBC010000183.1:0-3832 GCA_050739295.1 Gammaproteobacteria bacterium | reverse complement strand
TTCCAGCAGGCACCGCGCCACAGCCGAGCCGACGAAACCACCCGCACCGGTAACCAGGACGTGAGCCTTCATGCCGGGAGCATGGCAGGCAGAACCAGAGGCGCCGCTGCGGCCAAGGTGCGCTGCGCAGTGTTGAAGTCGTGCCTGAGTGCCGCGAGCGCACGCCAAGTCAGCGGTCCGCTCAAGATTGCGCTGAATAGTGCGGGCGTATTTACACGTCCGTCACGGCTTATCAGACGCAATGCAACGGATGGCAAACTACGTTCAACCGGATCGCAGATCGCCTTGATGGCAATGAACGGTAAATTTGCCCGTGTTGCCGCCGCCGCGACCGCTGCGCTTTCCATGTCCACTGCCACTACCGCAGCGTGCGCAACCACATCCCGTTTGGCCGCCGAAGACAACACCGCATCTGAAGCAGACCACAGGTTGCCGCGCTGTACACGCATATGCAAAGCCAGTGCTGCAGACACACGCTCACACAATGTTTCATCTGATAGGAACGTTTCACCATCCGTGGAACGGACGACGCGTTCGGCAAGCAGTAGGGCGCCGGGACGCAACGCCGGCACCAAGCTGCCAGCGACACCCCAACTTATCAGACAATGCACATCTTGAGCGATCAACCGATTTGCCGCCGCGCGCGCATTGTCGGGACCAACGCCGCTCAATGCCAGCCAGCCACTGTAAAAGCGGAGCACCTCACCCGTGCGCATGTGCTGTACGCCGAAACTGCGCATCTCCTGCGGCAACGCCACCACGATCCCGGGCAGCTCAACGGCCGCCGTTCGCAGTGACATTGCGATAACGTGCCAGCGCCCAGAACGGAAAATACTGACTGTAGCCGTGATATTTCAAATAAAATACGCGTGGAAAACCCGGCGCATTGAATTCGGGATCGTACCAGCCGCCGTCCTGCTGTGTGCGCAGCAGGTATTCGACGCCACGCGCGACCGCCGTGTTTTCGGCTTCGCCGGCGGCCATCAGTCCCAACAACGCCCAGGCGGTTTGGCACGCCGTGCTTCTTGGCCCGCATCCGGCAAGCTTCGGATCTAAATAATCGTCGTTGGTTTCACCCCAGCCGCCGTCAGGCTTCTGCCGCGACAGCAACCAGGCCGCCGCGCGCCGGATCACGGGAGCTTGCGTGCTGACGCCGGCCGCGCTCAAGGCTGCCAGCACCGACCAGGTGCCATAAATGTAATTGGTACCCCAACGGCCGAACCAAGCACCACTTTCCTGTTGTTCGCGGCGCAGAAACGCCAGCGCCCGGTCGCGAGCAGGCTGATCCTGCGGCCGCTTGAGGCATGACAACAAGGTCACCACGCGCGCAGTTACATCGCTGGTGGACGGGTCCAGGAGCGCGCCGTGATCCGCGAATGGAATCTGGTTTAGATACGCGTGATCGTTGTCCGAGTCGAAAGCCGCAAACCCGCCATTGCGCGATTGCATGCCCACCAGCCAGTCCGCGGCGCGTGCGATCGCTTCGCGGTAGTCATGACGGTCCGGTGCTTGGTGCATCGCGCGGGCCACCACCGCAGTATCATCCAGATCCGGGTAGGCGTCATTGCAGAACTGGAACGCCCAGCCGCCGCCAGGCAGATGCGGATGAGTCTCACGCCAGTCGCCCGGCGCATCCAGCAACTGCTGTTCACGCAGCCAGTCGAGCGCATGCGGCAATACACCGGGCGGCGCAGCACCGTCTTCCTCCAGCGCCAGGCAGATCAGACCGGTATCCCAAACCGGAGAAACACAGGGTTGGCAATAAGCGTCCTGATCCCGCTCCACCAGCAAATCGCAGATCGCGCGCCGGGTTTCCAGCCGATACGGATGGTCGGCGGGATAGCCCAGTAATTCGAGGGCTTCATAGGCGTTGACCATGGCCGGGAAAATGGCGCCGAGACCACCGTCGCTGTTCAGGCGCGCGATGATCCACTGCTCGGCCCGGTGCAGCGCGCGTTTGCGCAACCAGTGCGGAATCAGGAATTCAAGCCGGCGGCTGATCGCGTCAACTGCCAAAAATACACGGTTAAGCGGCGAGCGCACCGGAAAATAATGCTGCTCCTGTTCCGGCGGCGTGGTGAACAGCTCGCGGATGTGCACGCCGGTCGGATTTTTGGCGCGCGGTTTCAGACTAGTTAGCACCATCAACGGCACCATCACCGTGCGCGACCAATACGATACCTTGAGCAGATGGAACGGAAACCAGCGCGGCAGCAGCATGATTTCCACTGGCACAAACGGCACGCCGCGCCACGGCAATTCACCGTAGAGCGCGAGTGCGATGCGCGTGAACACGTTGACACGCACCGCGCCGCCACGCGCCAGAATCACCTCACGTGCGCGCTGCATGTGTGTGGCATCGGGGGAATCACCGGCCAGTTTCAGCGCGAAATAGGCCTTTACACTGCAACTGAGCTCCATGGCGCCGCCGGGGTACAGCGGCCAGCCGCCGCTTTGGTCCTGATGCTTGCGCAGATACGCCGTCAGCTTGGCCTGAAGGCGCGGCTCGGACTCGCCGAGATAGTGCAGCATCAGAATATATTCGGCGGGAATCGTGCAATCCGCTTCCAGTTCGTAATGCCAGAACCCGGCACTATCCTGACGTGCAAGGATATTCTCACGCGCCGCATCAATCGCACCGGCAAGCCTGGCGTCATCGGTGAGATAGGGAATATCTGAACGGCGCGCCGCCGCGAAATCCACTTGTACATTTCCGGCATTCGGGTGCATGACTTATTCGCGCCGCAACCGTCGTGAACGCCCCGCTGCGTGATGTACAAGTAGTGGAAGACTATGACCGTGCACAATGGCCGAGGTCCAATCGGCGGCGATGGCTTGGGAAGGCAGATTCTTACCCAAGCGCACAAACCAGCGTCTCAATACCCGATCATAGCTCGCGAACAGGCGCGTTACGATTACAATATTCTTGACCACGCGCCGCGACACTTTCACCTGGCTGCCGGCGGTAAAATCCAGCTTGTCGTTGATGGATTGCAAGGTGCGCATGGCGAGGCCAATAGCGATCAGGCAGAAACGCCGCAAGCCCACCTCTTTGTCTGGAATCAGCAAAGTGTAATCCAGAGCGTTGCGCAAATGGCTGTGGGCAAGGCTGACGAGATTCGCGTAGGCTTGCTGGAACCCCGGCGCGATGTGATCACGCCGCACTTCTCCCAGCTTGACGTTAACGCGCGCGAAAATGTCGCGCGGCAGCCAACAGACTCCTCGATCATGGTCTTCCCAGAAATCCTTCAGAATATTGGTCATCTGCAGCCCTTGTCCGAAGGACACACCGAGGTCGGCCATGGCCTCACGCTGCCTGGCGATCTCCGGGGAATAGTCGCAGAACAATTCGGTGAGTGTTTCGCCCACGATGCCCGCAACGAAGTAGCAGTACCGATCCAGTTCGCGAAGATCAGTGAGGCCATTGACACTGGCATTACGTTCATAGCGCGGCATGCCTTCGCACATGATACTGATGCAGCGTGTCAAGGCGGCACGCTGGCGTGGATTAAAAGTTTGTGTCACGCGGATTACCAGCGGCGCATTGTTAACCAGTTCCTTTTCCGCGGGCAAGGTCCTTCCAACAAGTAATGGAGCCAACTCATGGCTAAAAACCGCGGCATCTCCAGTACCATTGACGACTCGCACGAATAGGGCGTGAAAGCGCTGTTTGTCTGCGACCGTCAACGCCGGTTCATCTTCGATAGTATCGGCAATCCGGCACAACAGATACGCGTTGGCAACGACTTTGCGCAGGGCTGCGGGCAATTGCGGGATAGTCAGGGCGAATGTTCTGGACACACCAGATAAAATTCGGTCTTGGTAGCCCAAT
>JBOIBC010000182.1:0-3836 GCA_050739295.1 Gammaproteobacteria bacterium | reverse complement strand
GCATAGACCTGGAGTGGGTCAAGAGCCCCTTCGAGGCGGCGGACCAACACTGAACACGTGGCGTTCATAGCCGTCTGCCCGAAGCTTCGACGAAGGGCCGCAGTTCCCGCATCAGGCGTGCAAAACTTTCCGGCGTGAGCGACTGGCGGCCATCGGACAAGGCATCGGCAGGCGACGGATGTACCTCAATCAGCAGTCCGTCAGCGCCAACGGCTACGGCGGCCTTGGAAAGCGGAGTAACCAGTTCCGCAACCCCGGTGCCGTGTGAGGGATCGACAAGCACCGGCAAATGGGTGTTGCGCTTGAGCCAAGCAACGGCGTTTAGATCAAGTGTATTGCGCGTCGCGGTTTCGAAGGTACGGATGCCGCGCTCGCATAGCACCACATTGTTGTTGCCTTCATTAAGAATGTACTCGGCGGCTAGCAACAGTTCTTCGACGGTTGCCGCAAGTCCACGCTTGAGCACCACCGGCATGCCACTCTTGCCGACTGCGCGCAGCAGCGCGTAGTTCTGCATGTTGCGCGCCCCGATTTGAAGGGCGTCCACAATCCCCACAAAACTTGAAAGATCCACGGCATCGATAATTTCTGTCACGACCGAGAGCCCGTGGCGCTTGGACGCAGACGCGAGTAAGCGCAGGGCTTCTGGTCCACGTCCCTGAAAGCTGTAAGGACTGGTGCGTGGCTTGTAGGCGCCGCCACGCAGGGCGCGCGCACCGCTGGCCGCCACGGCAGCGGCAGCTGCGTCGATCTGAGCTTCGCTCTCCACCGCACAAGGTCCGGCAATCACTACGAAGCGATCACCGCCGACCCCGACGCCGCCGATTGATACCACGGTATCGTCCGGATGCAGGGCACGGCTCGCCCGCTTGTAAGGCGCTTTTTCGCGCACTACCTCCTCAACCAGCGGATGACGGTCAAGGGCGAGACCTTCGAGCACCGAACTGGAACCTACGAGTGCATAGGCACGGTTGCCGTTACCGGTTACCGCGAGCGCGGTCATATCCTGTGCGCGCAGTTCCGCTAGCAGCTGTTCACGTTCGGCAACCGTGACCTCCGGCTTAAGTACGAAGAACATCTTGGTTCCGCTCCATTCCGAACCGCCAAAGAAAAAGGCCCGCATTGCTGCGGGCCTTTACCAAATTCCTGACGCCAAGGTGCGTCAATCAGACAGGGTCAACCCGCAGCCAGTCCTCCGGGCCGCCACCACCATGCCTGATTAACACGTTGTGCGTTCATGTCTGCGAACAGTAGCTGGCGCTCCGCATCTTGTCAAGCCAGATTCGGGAGCATCACCAATTAGTCTTCACCAGCATACGGACCGGTGCGCCCAGCCGGTTCAACAAACTGTTAATTTTGAATAACTTCAACCGACGGCGCGCCGATGCGGCATGACTTCCAGAATCTTGTCTTCGATGGCTTCAAGGTCCGGAATCACCGGCCGTTCATTCGCCATGCGCACGCGGTTGAGAACTGGTGCTTCTTCGCTGAACGCATCTTCAGCGTCCACACTCAGCACCGTGGCATTTACCCGCACCAGATAGGGATATCCCTGTGTCATTAACGCGAAGACCGGCGGCTCCATCTGTCCGCTGATGGTGAACATGATGGCGACGCGTGTACGGTTGGCGCGTTCGGGTATCTTGCGTCCACACAATCCTTCGAAGGAAATCAGCGGGATTTCCTGGCCCTGCCAGTTGATGAGTCCCAAAAGCCACGGCGGAGCGCCGCGCAAAGGCCGCGGTCGCGTGTATCCCGTGACTTCTGCTACGGACAGACGCGGCAAAATAAGTTTACCGCCCGCGTACGGGATCAACAGACTATAAATTTCTTCAAGAGCCTGCGGCATGACGACTCATTCCCAACGCGTGCGTTGCGGGTGGAAGCGGCCCACCAGTTCCTGGATATTCTCCAGCAATTCAGTCTCCTGATAGGGCTTGCCCAGATACTTGTTCACACCGATCTCCATGGCGCGGTTGCGGTGCTTCTCGCCGGTGCGCGAGGTAATCATGATGATGGGGATGGTCTTGAAACGTTCATCGTTACGCATGTGCTGCGCCAGTTCATAGCCATCCATGCGCGGCATCTCGATGTCCAAGAGCATCACGTCGGGTTGATGGTCCTGCAACAGCGCCAGCGCATCCACGCCGTCTTTCGCGGTGAGCACGCGCATGCCATAGCGTTCCAGCAGACGTTGTGTCACGCGCCGCATGGTGATGGAATCGTCCACCACCATGGCGAAAATGCGGGTGTCCTGTTTGGGCGCTTCGCGCTCTCTGACCTCAATGGCTGCCTCCGCTGTCTGAGCCAAGTTTCGTGTCAGTGCGGTGACATCCAGTATCAGCAGGATGCTGCCGTCGCCCAGGATGGTGGCGCCGGAAATGCCGCGAATGCTGCTGACCTGCGGGCCGACGGATTTCACCACCACCTCGCGGCTGCCCTGCATGCCTTCGGTGATGAGCGCGATATTGGCGTCTGCGGTGCGCACCAGCAACAGCGGCACGGTGGCAAGTTCATCCTCAAACCGGGGCGCGCCAATGCCAAGCAGCACCGACAGATGCCGCAACGCGTAGGGGCGTCCACCGTAGATATAGGCGGCATTTTCGCTGGTCATGAGCCGCTCCAGTTCAGCGCGCGGAATCCGCGCGATACCCTCGATGCTGGGCAAGGGAATGGCATAAGGCTGTTCCGCCACGGTCACCAGCAGTGCCTGGGTGATGGCCAGAGTGAAAGGCAGACGGATGACGAACTTGGCGCCCTGACCGGCCACTGAATCGATTCTGAGGGTGCCGCCAAGCTGTTTGATCTCGTTCGCCACCACGTCCATGCCGACACCGCGCCCGGCGCTCTGCGTGACCTTCTCGACCGTGGAGAAGCCCGGTTCCAGGATGCAGTTCATGATGTCGCGTTCGCCCGGTTTTGCGCCCGGCGGAATCAAGCCCAGCTCTTCGGCTTTGTGACGGATCGCGCGCAGATCCAGGCCGCCGCCATCATCTGTTACTTCCATGACCACTTCCGAACCTTCACGGCTCAAGGTTATGGCAACGGAACCCATAGGCTGTTTATTGCGCCGCTTGCGCACTTCAGGCGTCTCGATACCATGCACCACGGAATTGCGCAGCATGTGTTCGAGTGGCGCCAGTACCCGCTCCAGCACCTGACGGTCCATCTCGCCTTCAGCCCCCAACAGTTTCAAGTCCACCTGTTTGTGCGATTCATCCGCGGTCTGCCGGACTATTCGGCGCAGCCGCTGCGCGTGCCGCGAGAACGGCACCATGCGCGTGCGCATCAGGCCGTCCTGCAGCTCCGCTGTGACGCGTGACTGTTGCAACAACAAGGTCTCGGCTTCACGCGCCTGGTTGAGCAACAACGATTGCAGACTCACCAAGTCGCCAGTAGATTCTCCCAGTGCACGCGATAATTGCTGCAGTAATGAATAGCGGTCCAGCTCCAGAGGATCAAACTCCGGGTTCTCGCGAGCACCACCCTCCTGCTGAAACTGGTAGAGGATCTGCGCCTCGGTCTCGATTTCAAGTTGGCGCAATTGATCGCGCAACCGCACCACGGTCTGTTCCAGTTCACCGAGGTTGAAATTGATGGAATGCACCTGTTGTTCCAGACGAGACCGGTAAATACCGACTTCACCGGCATAATTGAGCGCGCTTTCCAGCAGGTCTGCGCGCACCCGGATCAATTCATGCTGGATGCGCGAGCCTACACGCCGTTCCGCGGCGCCGCCCAAGGCCGCTTCAGCTGCTGCGATTTCCTCTTCACTTTCACCGGGAGTTCCGGTTTCGGCGGCTTGAGGTGCAGCTTCGGCTGCAGACGTCGGCGAC
>JBOIBC010000181.1:0-3836 GCA_050739295.1 Gammaproteobacteria bacterium | reverse complement strand
CACCCCGCCATTTGACCAATGCTTGAATCAGGCACAACGCTTGTCTCCAATACGCCTGAGACGAGGCGACCTGATCGTAACCATGCGTTCAGAAAATCCTCGTGGCTATCGCATTTTAACTGAGCGGTAGAAGCAGCCGGGGTCTGACTCATGCGGGAGAGCGCAACAAAATAATTGTGCATATTCTTGCCGACATCCGCAATCCGTCCCTGTGTTCCACTGCGTGCTGCAAAATAAAAAGATGAAAATACCGCTACCAGTATCAGCGCGATGGCAAACGCATAACGACGTTTGAGGAACCCACCGAAGGGTGTCATTAATGCCAGCGGCAACAACAACAGTGGAATCCACGCACCGCGCGTGCCTGAAAGTAATGTGGCGCTAACCCCGCCCACGAGGCACAGAACCAGCAGCGGCACCGCCCAGGCGCGTCGGGAAGCCGCCATCAGCCCGAACCCGGCTACCGTGCATAACACCATGGTGGTGGCCAGATCACCGAAGATGATCGAGAGATCGGTGGTCGCGGTGACGCGGATGGGTCCGTGCGCGTGAAGGAATTGCAGCATCGCCAATGCGCCGCTCACCAAGCCCCCCAGCGCCAGGCCGATAAATGCCGTCTTGGCGGTGGGCGGATAGTGGCGAAACGCCAGATACACGGGCGCGATGAACAAAAACCGCAAGTCGCGCCCCAAAAAATGGAAGCCGTCCTCCGTCTGCAGGCCAAGCACATAAGACAACACGGCCACGGCAAAGAACAACACGAACACAAGCCACAAAACACTGCTTGGGCGATCCAGCCAGGGGCGGGCACCATCCCGGAGCCACACCCAGAGACCAACCAAAGCCAAAAGGCCCAGTGTATAGCTGTCGCCGCGGTTTATAAAAAGCGTGGCTGCCGGAAATACCAGCATCAGAAACGTGGTCAGCCACCGAAACGGGAAGTCCGCTGGCATGGTGTTCCTGCTCAACAATTGCACGTCATGTCCCTGTACTGAAAGATTCACTATCCCGAAGGTTTTGATCCCCAGCCGTATCTCCATCCGCTCGCCACCAGGATCAGTACGACGCATATCAACACTATGGCGATGTTGCCTACTCTGACATAAGGCGTGCTGCCCGCATAGGGCGTCACATCGGCGGTCAATACGTCGACCGTGTCCACGTCGAGTCTCTTGACGATCCCGCCGCCAGGATTCACAACTGCCGTGATGCCAGTATTGGTGTCTCGCAGCAAAAAACGGCCCGCCTCCAGCGCCCGCATGCGTGAAATCTCGAAATGCTGCGGCAACGCGATGGAATCCCCGAACCAGGCGTCGTTGCTCACGTTCACCAAAAACGCCGCCTGCGGAAGGCCGCGCATTATCTCACTGCCGAAGGCATCTTCGTAACAGATGGAAGTGTCCACTGGATAACCCGCCACCTGCAGCAATGGTTGACGGGCAGCGCCGGGGGTGAACGACGAATACGGCAAATTCATGCTCTGCAGCCAGCGGGTCACCCAGGCCGGCGCCGGAAAATATTCGGCCATGGGTACCAGATGGCGCTTGTTGTACACACCGTCGTGGCTCCCCAGGCTGATGATGCTGTTATAGGCGGCGCCGGTCGTCTGATTTTCCGTAAGAATCCCGATCAGCATGTCCGTGCCGTGTTTGCGGGCTTCATTTTCCAGCGGATCGAGATAATCCTGCTGCACCGCATCGGCGTAATCCGGTATCGCGGATTCCGGCCAGATAATGAGGCGGCTGTCCCAATGGGCTTCGGTCAGGTGGTGGTAGCGCTCCAAGGTAAGCAGAAATGCCTGTGGATCCCACTTGAGACTCTGCGGGATATTGCCCTGGATCAGGCTGACCTTGATCGGCGCACCCGAAGGCCGGGTCCAGGGGATCGCCGCCAATACACCACCCGCTACCCATACCGCTATCAATACCGTGATGGATACAAACCGTGCGCGCCAGCGCGCATGGATTGCCAATACGCTCAGCAGCAAGCCTGCCGACAAGGCCACGGCGAAGCTCACGCCGTACACGCCCAGCACCGGCGCGTAGCCTTTCAAAACGCTGTCTATCTGACTATACCCCAGACTCAGCCACGGAAATCCGCTCATCAACCAGCCGCGCAGCCACTCGAGCAAGGTCCACAGTGCCGGCAAACGCAAAACCCAGCGCAACATGCCGGCGCGCGGTGTGAGCCAGACACCAAGCCCACAAGCAAGACCGCCGTACACCGCCATGACGATCACGATCACGGCAATCACCAGCAGCGTCAGCCATGCCGGAGCACCGCTAACTACATGGATGCTGATGTACAGCCAGTACAAACCAAAGGAAAATTCGGCCACGCCGAACAGGAATCCGCGCCAGAACGCCCGGCGTATTGAGGCGCCGTTCAACAGCCAGAATAGAACGGCCAGCGTGAGAACCGCGAGGGGGTAGAGATTGAACGGCGCGAATGCCAACACCGTGATCGCGCCGCAGACAAGCGCCAGCAGATCGCCGGACACACCGGAACGCAAGCGTTCATCGCAGGCACGCAGCAGACTACCGGTCGCGCTGCCAGCCGTGCGACCAATGGAACCCGGCACGGCACTCATGCCGTGATATCGGATGCTGATGATGACGCCGTATTCTTGCGCAAGACTTCCAGCAGATGCAGACGGCGGCTGTCGGCGCGCAATACCTTGAAACGCAGACTACCGATCTGGATTTTCTCGCCGCGCTTGGGCAGATGACCGAAGGCGTGCATCACCAAGCCGCCCACCGTGTCAAATTCCGCATCGCTGAAACGTGTTCCGAAATACTCGTTGAAATCCTCAATGGGTGTCAGGGCCTTTACGGTATAGCGCTTGTCAGTGTGCTTGAGGATGCGCGCTTCGTCGTCCACGTCGTATTCGTCGTCAATGTCACCGACGATCTGCTCCAGTACGTCTTCGATGGTCACCAGTCCGGCCGCACCGCCGTACTCATCCGCCACGATGGCCATGTGATTGTGGCTGGCGCGGAAATTCTTCAGCAACACGTTCAGGCGAATGCTCTCCGGAATGAACGGCGCCGGCCGCAGGTATTCGCGCAGGCTGAACGTTCCCTCCGGATCCTCGAGGAAATGTTCCAGCAAATCCTTGGCGAGCACGATGCCAATCACTTCGTCGCGGCTGTCGCCTACCACCGGGAAGCGTGAATGCCCTGAATCCACCACCACCGCCATGACCTCGCGCAGAGAAGCGTCTTTTTCCAGCGCCACCATCTGGGCACGCGGAATCATGATGTCGCGGGCCTGCATGTCGGCCACCTGCAATACCCCCTCCAGCATGGCTTGCGCGTCGCTGTCGAACAGATTGCGCTCCTGGGCGTCGCGCAGTAGTTCCAGCAGCTCTTCGCGGTCACGGGGCTCGCCGGCCAGGGTTTGGCGCAGATTTTCGAACCAGGCACGCAGGCCGGGGCTGTGATTTGTGGGGGCGGGATCGGTATTCATTTATTAAGGGTATTTGAGTGCTGTAATAGTCAAGTTTATCGGGAATGGCCGCGGCTGCAAAACGCAGGACGGCTCAGGTATAGGGGTCGGGATAGCCCAAACCCGCAAGGATCGCAGTCTCCAGCGATTCCATCTCCCTGACCTGCGCTTCCGCTTCGTGGTCGTAGCCCAGCAAATGCAAGGTTCCATGCACCGTCAGGTGTGCCCAATGGCTTTCAATCGCCTTGTTTTGCTGTGTCGCTTCGCGCAGCACGACCGGCGCGCAAATAACCAAATCACCCAGCAGTGATGTTTGAATGCCCGGCGGCATAGACGCGGGAAATGCCAGCACATTGGTGGGGTGATCCTTGTGCCGGTAAGTCCGATTG
>JBOIBC010000180.1:0-3838 GCA_050739295.1 Gammaproteobacteria bacterium | reverse complement strand
CTGGAATATACCGGCCGATTCCGATACGCGCGCGCTCTATGATTTCGTCATTGGCGTGCTCTCAAGTTATGGACTGGCGTATCTGCATCTGCGTGAAGCCCAAGGCGATCTGTCCGCCATCCCCAACATGGTGCAGAACATCACTGCGCACTATCGCACGGTGTATCGCGGCATGATCATTACCAACACCGGTTACGATCGGGAGACGGGTAATGCTGTGATCGCCAGAGGCGATGCCGATCTGGTGGCCTATGCCACTTTGTTTATAGCCAACCCGGACTTGGTGGAACGCTTCCGCACGGATGCACCTCTTGCCGAAGCGGACCAGAAAACTTTTTACCAGGGTGGCGCCAGAGGCTACACCGATTATCCATTTATACAGGCCGAAGCGGCCTGAATAGTCTATTTCACCCAACCTGAAGGAGATACGCTCATGAAACTGTATTACTCCCCCGGCGCTTGCTCTATGGCGCCCCACATCACACTCAATGAACTCGGTCTGCCTTATGAGGCGGTGGAAGTGGATATTTCCAAGACCCACAAGCTGGTGAAAACCGGCGCGGACTATTACAAGATTAATCCCAAGGGTTACGTGCCGGCCATCGAGTTGGATGATGGCTCGGTGTTGACTGAAGTTGCGGCGATCCTGCAATACCTCGCTGACCGCAAACCTGAGACTGGTCTGCTGGCCGCGCCCGGCAGCATGGAACGTTATCGCACTATCGAATGGCTGACATTCATCAGCAGTGAACTGCACAAGGGTTTCGGTGTACTGTGGCACCCGCCCGTGGCGGAAGCCGACAAGCAGTATGGAGTCGAAAAACTCAAACAGCGTTTCACGCTGCTCGACAAGCACCTCGCCAATAACGAGTTCCTGATGGGCAAGCAGTTCACCGTGGCGGACGCCTACGCCTACACCATTATCAGCTGGAGCTATTTTCACAAGCTTGACCTGAATCCCTACCCGCATCTGCGCGCCTATATGAAGCGTATCGCGGAGCGCCCCTCGGTACGCAACACGGCGCACGAAGAGAAACTCGCGGCCTGAGAGGAGGATTTGCTTCAACGGCCCTGAAATTTGTGGGAGCGGCGATACTCGCCGCGATTCTTTGGAGCAAGAGTCGCGACAGGGACTGTCGCTCCCACAATGTTGTTTTTACCACGGAATTTTCTTTTTGTCGCGCCAGAAGAAACCGCTTTCGGTCGCTTCCGGCGCACTCGCCAGCCATACGATAGTTTCCGCACCTTTCTCGATGGTGCGACTGGCGTTTGCGCCACCCATGTCGGTTTTCACCCAGCCGGGACAGACGGAGTTCACCAGGATATTGCGCGGCCTCAGCTCGTTCGCAAACACCCGTGTGGCCACATTGAGCGCTGTTTTCGAGATGCGGTAAGCCAGATGACCACCGCCCATGTCGTTGAGCGCACCCATGCCGGAAGATATATTGATGATGCGCGCGCCCCCTGGCATCAGCGGCACCAGTGCCTGAATGAGCCGCACCGCGCCCAGTGTGTTGGTATTGAAGTGTTCCATCACCGTCACCGGTGAAACCTTGAGCGGATCAGAGGATTTCGCGCCGGCCTCGCGGGAGGATTCCGTGAGGATGCCGGCGTTGTTTACCAGCACATCTAGATGCCCGTGGGACTCCTTTATATGTTTGGCTAACGCTTGGGCGTCCTCGGTGGAGTTCACATCCAGCTTGCGCAGCTCCACGGAGAGTTTTTCGGTCTGTAAATCACGCAACACTTCTGCACCGGCCTGTGGATTGCGGGCGGTGAGGACGACATGGAAACCACGCTGTGCCAATTGCCACGCGGTTTCGCGACCCAGGCCGCGGTTGGCGCCGGTGATTACGGCAATTTTCTTTTCATCCATGTTGGCCTCCGGCATCAACGAATTCAGGAAATAAACAGTAATATGATACGGTCTTGGTGAAGGCGCGTATTCTGCGTTACCATCGGATTTGCACCATGTTCTCCACCACCAGAAAAACCAGCCCGATTTCAGAAGCCCAGGCCCTGCCGGGACGGGCGGCACCGATTGCCACCGCCGAACGGCATTACGTGAATGGTCACGCGCTCAAGTCACCGTTTCCAGCCGGCATGCAGGAAGCGGTGTTCGGTCTCGGCTGTTTCTGGGGCGCAGAGCGCAAGTTCTGGCAACAGCCGGGTGTGTACATCACCGCCGCGGGTTATGCCGGCGGCTATACGCCCAATCCCACTTATGAAGAAGTATGCAGCGGCCGTACTGGCCACGCCGAAGTAGTGCGTGTGGTGTTCGATCCGAAACTGCTGACCTACGAGCAGCTATTGAAAATCTTCTGGGAGGCCCACGATCCTACCCAGGGTATGCGCCAAGGCAACGATGTGGGCACCCAGTACCGCTCGTGTATATATACCATCGGTGATGCGCAACAACGCGCAGCCGAAGCATCACTACATAGTTATCAGCAAGCGTTGATCGCGGCTGGCCATCCGGCCGTGACCACGGAAATACGTGCCACCGGTGAGTTCTACTACGCTGAAGATTACCATCAACAATATCTTGCCAAGAATCCGGCCGGTTACTGTGGTCTCAGAGGGACCGGCGTGCAATGTACGATCTGATTGCATGACACTCTCCAGAGTGGAGAGGCTCCTCAGCCCAAGGCTGAAAATTTTCCTTATCTTTAACCTACCGCGTGATTTCCGAATAACCCCTTCTTGGCTAGTCTCGTGCCGTGACGGTAGCCATGTTACATTTGCCAAAATAACCACGCATACCAAATCACGGGTTGACGGAACATGACGGGGAATAGCGCGTGATCCAGATCGGGGACTTGGGCTTCCGCTATCCGGGGGCGGAACGTGCGGCCCTACAGGAGCTGTCCTTGCACGTCCGTGAGGGCAGCCTGTTTGGCCTGCTGGGACCGAATGGTTCGGGCAAGACCACGCTGATCTCGATTTTGACCGGTCTTTTGCCCGTGCAGGCCGGGCAGATTCACATTGACGGCAAATCCTTGCCCGCACACACACGCGAGATTCAGGCGTTCAGCGCGCTGGTGCCGCAGGAGTATGCGTTTTATCCGCGCTTGAGCGTCATCGAAAACCTGCGCTTCTTTGGCGCAGTGCAGGCAATCCCGAAACCTGAATTGCGTGAGCGGCTGTCCGAGGCCCTGACAGTCGCAGGACTGGAATCATTCACCGCAGTGCGCGCTGAGCATTTGTCCGGCGGGCTCAAGCGGCGTCTCAATCTCGCCATCGGGCTTCTGAACCGGCCGCGTCTGTTGTTTCTCGATGAGCCGACGGTAGGCATTGATCCGCAGTCGCGGCATTTCATCCTCGAAGCCATCAAGCGCATCAATGCAATCGGTACCACCGTGGTGTACACCACGCATTACATGGAAGAGGTGGAAACGTTGTGTGACGAAATCGGCGTGTTGGACGACGGGCGCCTGCTGGCGCACGGCACGCTGGAGCAGCTGTTGAGTAGCGCGGACAGCCGGAGTCTGGCAGTCACACTGAGCGCATTGCCCACGGCGCAACAACGCAAAGCAATGGATGCTATACCGGGACTTGAGGTACGCGAACGTGAATTGCGCCTTGCGAATTGTGCCGAGGCAGATTTCAAGCGTCTGCTTGCGTTGTTGGCTGCCGAAGGTGTGGATATCAGCCGTATGAAATACGGTTATGGCAACCTTGAAGACCTGTTCCTGCATCTCACCGGTCGGCAATTGAGAGATTAGACGCCCATGCCAGTCTTCGCGCTGATCAGGAAGGAATTGAAGCTGTTGCTGCGCGACTGGCACGCCTTGCTGCTGCTGTTCGCTATGCCGGCGGCATTCATACTGGTCATGTC
>JBOIBC010000179.1:0-3840 GCA_050739295.1 Gammaproteobacteria bacterium | reverse complement strand
GGGATTTCCTCCCCTGGTTTTGGATTGCGGCCGGGCCGCTGGTTCTTGCTCCTGAGATCGAAATTGCCGAAACCCGAGAGCTTCACCTGCTCGCCAGCAGCGAGGGCAAAGCGGACTTCCTCGAAAAAGAGGTCCACTAGCTCCTTAGCCTCCCGCTTGTTGAGCCCCAGTTCCTCAAACAAGGCCTCGGCCATTTCCGCCTTGGTCAGTGCCATGTCTAGTCTCTTATTGTTGCGCCCAATTCATGCCGCAGTCGCTCACCCACTTGGGACATAATTGAGTCGGCGGCTTCATCTGTTAGCGTGCGCGAAGAGTCTTGTAAAATCAAGCCTAAAGCAACACTTTTTAGTCCAGAATCTATGCCGGGACCGCGATATATGTCAAATATACGTACTTCCCTTAGGAGCTTGGGTTCCGCCGCGAATACACAGGTCCGCAAGGCTTCCGCAGAGACCTCTTCTCCTACCACCACGGCTATATCCCGGCGCACCTGCGGAACCCTGGAAATGGGCATAAAGCCTGGTCGAGACTTGCTGAAAACCGTATCACCGGACAGCTCAAAGAGCACTGCCGGCATCGGTAAATCCAAGCGCCGTATCAGTTCAGGATGTAATTCCCCCAGCCAGCCCACATCGTGACCTTGGCTGCGAATAACCGCCGAGCGTCCGGGGTGCAGCGCCGGATGCGCGGCGTGCGTAAAGCGTGGTTGCTGGCCTGTCATTGCAAACAACGCTTCCACGTCAGATTTTACATCTTCAAATCCAGCCGTACGCTTCGGTATCCCCCACTGCTCCGGTTCGATCCAGCCATAAGTGAGCCCTGCAATTATATTTTCTTCTTTTACATCATTAGATTGCATTATATATCTACGGCCTAACTCGAAGATCCGTACCCGTTCCTGCTGCCGGTTGAGATTGAAACTCAATGCCTGCACAAGTCCCGGCCATAGAGAACGGCGCACATATGCCAAATCGGAGGCAATCGGGTTCTCCAGCTCTACGGCACTACCTTCACCGGCCAACCAGCTATCCAGCGTTTGTGGCACGAAACTGTAGGTCATGACCTCGTTGTAGCCCCGCTGCATCAAGGCCGTTCGCAGGCGCGCCGGATTGAGATGCTGCTCACTGACGGGTCCAGGGCGTATCTCTGCGATCAAGGGTTTGGTGGGGATATTGTTGAATCCATGGATACGCCCCACTTCCTCGATCAGATCCTCTTCCCGTTCGATATCGAAGCGGAAACTGGGTGGCGTAACCTGCCACGTCTTAGCCAAGATTTTAACCTTCATGCCTAAGCGCTTGAGTATGCCCGTCACTTCCTGCTCAGGCACCGATATTCCCAGTAATCCAGCAAGCCGTTCCTGACGCAGGGATATTGGGCGGCGCCTGGGCAGTCTGGCGCTTGAACGGACCTCTATAACCGGCCCCGCCTGGCCACCTGTGATGCTCAACAACAGCGCAGTAGCCCGCTCCAGTGCCTGCCGTGGCAAGGCTGGGTCCACGCCCCGTTCAAACCGGTATGAAGCATCGGTAGAAACCGCAAAGCGGCGCGCGCGGCCGGCGATTGCTTGGGGATCAAAAAAGGCACTTTCAAGAAAGATATCCGTAGTATCAGCTGTCACACCGGATTCATGGCCACCCATGATGCCCGCCAATGCCTTGATATTTTTATGGTCGGCAATCACCAGTACATCTTTTGTCAGACTGATGCGGCGTTCGTCCAGCAAGGTGAGTGACTCACCGTCCCGCGCCCAGCGCACCACGATGCCGCCGTTCAGCCGCCGCAGGTCGAAGCCGTGCATGGGCTGACCGCGTTCCAGCATCACGTAGTTCGTGACATCCACAATCGGATGGATAGATCGCAAACCCGCGCGTCGCAGGCGCTCGGTCAACCACACGGGACTGGTGGCATCGGTGTGCAGGCCTTTGATTATCCGCCCAAGGTACAAAGGACAACCTGCTGATGCCCTGACTGAAATCGACAGCTTGGCCTTGCAACCGGTCTTGACCACGCTGATCCGTGGCGTCTTCAGTTTGATGCGGTTGATGGCCGCCACTTCACGTGCGATGCCAGCCACGCTCAGACAATCGCCGCGATTGGGTGTGGGCTTCAATTCCAACACCTTGTCAGGCAGACCAAGATATTGCGCAAGCGGCTTCCCAACAGGAGCGTCTGCTGACAGTGTCATGATACCGGAAGCATCCCCGGACAAGCCCAATTCCAGAGCGGAGCACAGCATCCCCCGGGATTTCACACCGCGCAGCTTCGTATGCTTGATTTTTTGTCCACTCGGTAATACCGCACCAATCAGTGCCAATGGCGCACGCATATTCATGCGGACATTGGGTGCACCGCAAACGATCTGGAGTTTCTCCTTGCCACTGTCAACCATGCAGACCTTGAGCTTGTCTGCATCTGGATGGGATTTTACTTCCACGACTCGTCCAACGACGACATCCGTGAAATCCGCCAAGCAATCATTCAAGGATTCGACTTCCAAGCCGGCAAAGGTCAACTGCTCCGCGAGTTTCCCGGTATCCACCGGAGGGTTCACCCATTCACGCAGCCAGGCTTCACTGATCTTCATGTGACGGTGCCTTGCTTAGTGAAACTGCGCGAGAAAGCGCAGATCATTCTCGAAAAACAGGCGTAGATCGTTTACGCCATAACGCAGCATGGTCAGCCGCTCCACGCCCATGCCGAAGGCGTAACCACTCCAGTGTTGGCTGTCTATGCCAACATGCGCAAATACCTGCGGATGCACCATGCCGCAACCCAGAACTTCCAGCCAGCCGGTATCGCCGCATACGCGACAACCGGTACCGTGGCACATGACGCATTCGACGTCCATTTCTGCCGAAGGCTCCGTGAATGGAAAATACGAAGGCCGGAAGCGCATTTTGAGGTCTGCTTCGAAGAAGGCACGCACAAAACCCGCGAGCATGCCTTTCAAGTTCGCCATGCTCACGTTCTTGTCCACCAGCAAACCCTCGACCTGATGGAACATGGGCGTATGGGTAAGATCGGAATCGCGGCGATACACGCGGCCCGGCGCGATGATGCGCATAGGAGGCTTGCGGTCTTTCATGGCACGCACCTGCACCGGCGAAGTGTGGGTGCGCAGCAGCAGGCCATTCCTGAGGTAGAAAGTGTCCTGCATGGCGCGCGCTGGATGTTGGGCGGGAATATTGAGCGCCTCAAAATTGTGGAAATCATCTTCCACTTCCGGCCCTTCCGCCACCTCGAAGCCCGCAGCGAGGAATATGGTTTCGATGCGCTCCAGCGTGCGGCTTACAGGATGAATGGTGCCGGGATGCTGACCGCGGCCCGGCAAGGTCACGTCAATCGCCTGACTGTCAAGCTGCGTGTTCAATGCAAACTGTTCCAGCACTTTTTTATGCGCCTCGATAGCCGAGCCAATGGCTTCCTTGGCGTGATTAATCCGCTGACCGGCTTCGCGACGTTTCTCTGCCGGCAGGTTGCCCAATGATTTGAGCTGTTCGGTCACGCTGCCCTTTTTGCCGAGATAACGGACCCGCACTTCATCGAGCGCGGCGAGCGAACCACAGGCTGCAATCCCGGCCATCGCTTCCTCAATGACTTTGTCCGTATCCTGCACGCTGGTTCCCCCGTGCGTGTTACTACTCAAAATAAAAAGGGGAAAGACATCATAATGCCCTTCCCCTCACTCGTTCATTCACCATGAGCAGCGCGGGCTCATGCCCGCACTGTTCAGATTACGGCAAACCGGCTTTGGCTTTCTCGACGAGCGCAACGAAGGCGGGCTTGTCGAACACTGCGATGTCGGCCAGCACCTTGCGATCCAGCTCGACCTGCGCC
>JBOIBC010000178.1:0-3863 GCA_050739295.1 Gammaproteobacteria bacterium | reverse complement strand
CCCCTGGGGTAGGGTGGCTTCATTTCCCGCCGGCCGTTATGCGTTTGCCCTGGAGGGTTTTGTTCGTGAAAAGCGGAGCGAGGAACTTGCCGGTGTAGGAATCCCGGCGTTCCGCAATATCCTCGGGTGTCCCGGTGGCGACCACGCTGCCGCCGCCGTCGCCGCCTTCCGGTCCCAGGTCAATGATCCAGTCAGCGGTTTTGATGACATCCAGGTTGTGCTCGATCACCACTACGGTGCTGCCGCCCGCGCGCAATCGCCTGAGCACGCTCAGAAGCTGGTCTATATCGTGGAAGTGCAGACCGGTGGTCGGTTCGTCCAATATATAGAGAGTGCTGCCGGTATCGCGTTTGGAGAGTTCGCGTGAAAGTTTGACGCGCTGGGCTTCGCCGCCGGAAAGCGTGGTGGCGTTCTGGCCCAAGCGAACATACGTCAGACCCACGGCCATTAGTGTTTGTAACTTGTGGGCCACCACCGGGATAGCGCTGAAGAACTGTGCGGCATCTTCCACCGTCATCTCCAGCACTTCATATATGTTTTTGCCCTTGAAGCGGATGTCGAGGGTCTCGCGGTTATAGCGTTTGCCCTTGCATACGTCGCAGGCCACGTAGATATCCGGCAGGAAGTGCATTTCCACCAGAATGACGCCGCCGCCCTGACAGGCCTCGCAGCGGCCGCCCTTGACGTTGAAGCTGAAACGTCCCGGCGTGTAGCCGCGGGAGCGCGCTTCCTGGGTTTCCGCAAACAGTTCGCGGATCGGTGTGAACAGGCCGGTGTAGGTCGCCGGGTTGGAGCGTGGCGTGCGGCCGATGGGTGCTTGGTTTATGTCAATGATCTTGTCGATCTGTTCGAGTCCATCTATGCCGTCGCAGGGCGCGGGATCTTCGGACGCATCGTTGAGCGCGCGCGCGGTAAATTTGTAGAGCGTGTCGTTGATGAGCGTGGATTTTCCGGAACCCGAGACGCCCGTCACGCAGGTCATCAGGCCCAGCGGAATTTCCACATTGATGCCCTTGAGATTGTTGCCGCGCGCGTTCCTGATGTGCAGTAGGCGTTTTTTGTCGAAGGCCTGGCGCTGTTTCGGCAATTCGATGCGTCGCCGTCCGGCGAGGTACTGGCCGGTGAGCGAGGCCGAATTCGCGATGATGTCCTTGGGCGTGCCTTGGGCCACCACCCGGCCGCCGTGCACACCGGCGCCCGGCCCCATGTCCAGCACGTGATCCGCGTGGCGTATGGCTTCCTCGTCGTGTTCCACCACGATCACGGTATTGCCCAGATCCCGCAGGTGGATCAGCGTGTCCAGTAGTCGCGCGTTGTCGCGCTGGTGCAGGCCGATGGAAGGCTCATCCAGGATGTACATGACGCCCACTAACCCGGAGCCAATCTGGCTCGCCAAACGTATGCGTTGCGCCTCGCCGCCCGACAGGGTCTCGGCGCTGCGGTCGAGGCTCAGGTAATCCAGACCGACGTTTACCAGAAATGACAGGCGCTCGCGGATTTCTTTCACGATCTTGGTGGCGATTTCGCCGCGCCAGCCGGGCAGTTTCAATTTCTCGAAAAAGCCGAGCGCGTCGCCCACGGACCGGCCGGTAATGGCCGGCAGGTTTTCACCACCCACGAACACGAAGCGCGCTTCGCGTTTGAGGCGCGTGCCACCGCAATCGGGGCAGGGGCGGCTGCTCAGGTATTTCGCCAGTTCCTCGCGCACCACCTGTGATTCGGTTTCGTGATAGCGCCGTTCCATATTCGGGATCACACCCTCGAAGGCATGACGGCGTGTCACGGAGCCGCCACGTTCGTTCACGTAGCGGAACGAAATGACTTCATTGCCGCTGCCGTAGAGGATCAGCTTGCGGATTTTCTCCGGCAGCGCGTCGAAGTGCGTTTCGATGCTGAACTTGTAATGCCGCGCCAGGCTTTGCAGCAATTGGAAATACCAGGCGTTACGCCGGTCCCAGCCGCGCACGGCGCCACCCGCGAGCGACAAGTGCGGATGCGCCACGATGCGCGCCGGATCGAAGAATTGCTTGACGCCGAGACCGTCGCAGGCAGGGCAGGCGCCTACCGGATTGTTGAAAGAAAACAGTCGCGGTTCCAGCTCCGCGAGACTGTAACCACAGACCGGACAGGCAAACTTCGCCGAGAACACCAGCTCCTTGCGCGCTTTTCTGCCGGGAGGTTCGTCCATGTACGCCACGCGCGCGATGCCGTCAGCAAGGCGCAAGGAAGTCTCGAAGGATTCCGCCAGGCGCAAGCCCACGTCGGGTCGCACCTTGAAGCGGTCCACCACCACTTCGATGCTGTGCTTGCGGCGCAGGTCCAGTTTCGGCGCCTGTTCCAGCTCCACCACCTGCCCGTCAATGCGCGCACGGATGAACCCCTGGGCGCGCAGTTCCGCGATCAGCTCCAGGTGTTCGCCCTTGCGTTCGGCTACCACCGGCGCCAGCAGCAGCAACTTGCTGTCTTCCGGCAGCGACATCACCTGGTCCACCATCTGGCTCACGGTCTGCGCGGTCAGATCAATGCCGTGGTCGGGACAGCGCGGGATGCCGGCGCGGGCAAACAGCAGGCGCAGGTAGTCGTAGATCTCAGTCACTGTGCCCACGGTGGAACGCGGATTGTGGGACGTGGATTTCTGCTCGATGGAGATGGCCGGAGACAGGCCCTCGATGTGGTCCACGTCCGGCTTTTCCATCATGGACAGAAACTGGCGCGCGTAGGCCGAAAGCGATTCCACGTAGCGGCGCTGGCCTTCGGCATAAATGGTGTCGAAAGCGAGTGAGGACTTGCCCGAGCCGGACAGCCCCGTGATGACGATCAGCCGGTCGCGCGGCAGGTCCACGTCAATGTTGGCGAGGTTGTGGGTGCGCGCACCTCGGATGCGGATGGTGTCCATGTGAGCCTTTGGAAAAATCGAGAACCGTTTACTATACGCCGTCAGGCAAGTGCGGCGCAAAAATGTGTTTTCACCTCCAGAGAATCGTGGTGGGTACCATGGCTCCCACAAATCCATCTATTCAACTCTCGTGGGAGCGGCGATATTCGCCGCGATTCTCATGATTCAGGAATCGCGGTGGGGATCACCGCTCCCACAGCCGGTATGATCACTCCCACAAGAACAAGATGATCAAGGTAAACCGATCTCCGTGATAAAATCCGCGCGGCACAAAGCACTTGCGCCACCCAAACGCTGACATCGGCGCGACATTCCCGGCAATCCTTTGGAGTCATCCAGCAGCATGAAAGCCAATTCCATGACCGGCACCGAGCGCCGCGCGTCCTTGTCCCTGGCGGGGATTTTCTCGTTGCGCATGCTCGGCCTGTTCATGATTTACCCGGTGTTCGCGGTGTGGGCGCGAAGATTGCCGGACGCCACCGCCACTACCATCGGCTTGGCACTCGGCATCTACGGTCTCACCCAGGCCTTGTTTCAGATTCCCTTTGGCTTCCTGTCGGATCGCATCGGCCGCAAGCGCATCATCGCAGCCGGATTGATAGTGTTTGCCATCGGCAGCATGGTGGCAGCGCTGTCCCATTCCATCTACGGCATCATCCTCGGACGCCTGCTGCAGGGCGCGGGCGCGGTCGGCTCCGCGACCTTGGCGCTGGCCGCGGACCTGACCCGTGAGGAACATCGCACCAAGGCCATGGCCATCATCGGCATGACTATTGGCGCATCGTTTGGGCTTGCCGTGGTGGTGGGGCCGGTGCTGAACGGCTGGATCGGCGTGCCCGGCATTTTCTGGCTGACGGCGGTGCTCGCGGTATGCGGCATCGGTGTGTTGTATGTGTTGGTGCCGCAGCCGGTGGTGAGCCGCATCCATCGGGAAGCAGAACCGGTGCCGGCGCTGTTCAAGCGCGTG
>JBOIBC010000177.1:0-3872 GCA_050739295.1 Gammaproteobacteria bacterium | reverse complement strand
CGCCAAAATCACCCCCGATCATTTTCAAGTTGGGCATGCCGGTGCTGGGTGTCTGCTACGGCATGCAGGATATGGCGGCGCAACTGGGCGGCGAGGTGGAATCCGGTTCACACCGTGAATTTGGCATGGAGAGCTTGAGTGTTATTGCGCCATCGAAATTACTGAATGGAATCCAGGATGGAATTGGCTCTGATGGCCGTCCGCAATTGGACGTGATGATGAGCCATGGCGATTCGGTTACACGCTTGCCGCCCGGTTTCACACGCATCGGCAGCTCCAAAGATGCATCTTGCGCAGTCATGGCAGACGATATCCGGCAATTCTACGGTGTGCAGTTTCATCCGGAAGTTACCCAGACCCAACAAGGAGGGCGCATCCTGTCGCGCTTCATTCTGGAACTGTGTGGTTGCAAGCCGCTGTGGAGTTCATCCAGTATTATCGATGATGCGATCCATAGTGTACGGAAAGAAGTGGGTTCCGGAAAAGTGCTGCTGGGGTTGTCTGGCGGCGTGGATTCCTCGGTCGTCGCTGCACTCTTGCACCGCGCCATCGGTGAGCAGCTTACCTGTGTGTTTGTGGATACAGGATTGCTGCGCATGCACGAGAGCGATCAGGTCATGGAGACCTTCGCACGTCACATAGGCGTGCGGGTGATTCGTGTGGATGCGGCGCATAAATTCCTGATAGCGCTCGCCGGTATCAGCGATCCCGAACAGAAGCGCAAAATTATCGGGAAATTATTCATCGAAGTGTTCGAGGAACAGGCGGCCAAACTAAAGGATGTGCAGTGGCTCGCACAAGGCACGATCTATCCGGATGTGATCGAATCCGCGGCTGCAAGTGGCAAGGCGCATGTCATCAAGTCGCATCACAACGTGGGTGGGTTGCCGGCACACATGCGCATGCAACTGATAGAACCTTTGCGCGAATTGTTCAAGGACGAAGTACGCAAAATCGGCGTGGAGCTCGGCCTGCCGCACGACATGATCTATCGCCATCCATTCCCTGGCCCCGGCCTCGGTGTACGCATACTCGGTGAGGTGAAGAAGGAATACGCCGATCTGCTGCGCCAGGCTGACGCCATATATATAGAGGAGTTGCGCAAAGCTGGTTTGTACGACAAGGTGAGCCAGGCCTTCGCAGTGTTCCTGCCGGTACGTTCCGTGGGCGTCATGGGCGACGGGCGCCGCTACGATTATGTGGTGGCGCTGCGTGCGGTGGAGACGGTGGATTTCATGTCGGCCCGCTGGGCGCGACTGCCATACGACTTTCTCGACCAGGTATCTCGGCGAATAATCAACGAGACACCGGGGATATCACGTGTGGTGTATGACATTTCCGGCAAGCCTCCCGCCACGATCGAATGGGAGTAACTCTCGCCGCATCTTTTGTCCGGATACGGCGTTGCAGCACCGCCCTCGGTGCTCATTTACTGAGGTGTAAACTCCGCGCCTTGTGCGGTGCTGCGCCTTGTCTCCGGTCAAAATCCGCTGACGAGAGCCGATTCGGTATCGCCATGTTATGAGCACATCAAGCGAAGATGAGAAATGGATGCAGGAAGCATTGATACTCGCCCGGAAAGCGGAAGCCGAGGGCGAAGTACCGGTGGGCGCGCTGGTGGTCAGGGATGGTGCCATCATCGGGCGTGGCTGGAATCATCCCATCGCCGTCCACGATCCCACCGCGCATGCAGAGATTATTGCCATGCGTGAAGCCGCGCAGAAATTGAATAATTACCGGCTGACAAACACCACTTTATATGTAACGCTGGAGCCCTGCGCCATGTGTGCGGGTGCCATGGTTCACGCACGCGTGAAACGTCTGGTGTTCGGCGCCACGGATCCGCGCGCCGGCGCCGCCGGAAGCGTCTTCAATCTGGTGCAGACTGCATACCTGAATCATCGTTTGGAAGTAACGGGCGGCGTGATGGCGGAGGAGTGCGGTGAAATTCTAAAGCAATTTTTTGTTGATCGGCGCTGAGCATCAGACCAGTCCGGAGACTCGGACGGCATTTCTGAATGTTGTGGGAGCGGTCATCTCCACCGCGATTTATTCGGCAGTCGCGGTCGGGCTGCTTCCGGCATCCATGCCTCCCGCAGCACTCGCACATCCTTGTACATCGGACATCGCTCCACTCCACTCGTTGGAGCGATTTTGTCGAACCGGCTGGTTGGTTCACGTGGGTTCGAATTGTGGTTGATTCAGGTGTTGTCTGAATACGGATGTGGTATCAATATGAAAGGTTGGCGGAGGGGGTGGGATTCGAACCCACGTGGGGCGGTTAGCCCCCAACCGATTTCGAGTCGGTGCCGTTGTGACCGCTTCGGTACCCCTCCAATAAAACTTCTCTCGCTCATAGAACCATCCCTGGTGGGCTGACCAGCCTTGCCATTCATGGCAAGGCGTTCTGTCGGGTCAAGAAGCCACTGGCATCTTGACGAAAGATACCGACGTCACCCCTCCAGGGGCGAGCATTTTACCCCAGAAGACATGATCTTCCACGGATTACCACGCTCTGTCATGGCGAGTCCGGCACGGGTCCGGTAGAATTAGTACTTGGTTAATTTGAGTCTTCGCTGAATCATGGCAACCCGTCATATCTACAAAGTGATTTTCATGAACCAGGGCAAGATCTACGAGGTGTATGCCCGCAAGGTCAGCCAGGAAGGTTTCTGGGGGTTCATCGAGATCGAGCAGCTGGTGTTTGGCGAACGCTCCAGCGTGGTGCTCGATCCGAGCGAGGAGAAGCTCAAGGATGAGTTCGCGGGCGTGAAGCGCACGTACATCCCGATGCACGCGGTGGTGCGCATAGACGAGGTGGCCCACGAAGGCACCGCCAAGATCATCGCGCTCGAAGGTGTTTCCAATGTGACACCGTTCCCCATGCCGGTATATACACCCGGCAATACAAGTAAAAAATGAAGTATGCCGTTTCAAATTCCAAGGTCTGGACGCATAGATAGTGCGCTTCGCTTCACTGGGCAGCGGCAGCCGCGGTAACGCCACGCTGGTTCAATCCGGCAGCACTTGTGTCATGGTAGATTGCGGCTTCTCGGTGACCGAAACTGTCTCGCGCCTGGCGCGTCTCGATAGCACCCCTGCGGATATCAATGCCATCCTGATCACACACGAGCACACGGATCATGTGAACGGCGTCGCGAGATTCGCCAGCCGTTACGGCATCCCGGTCCATTGCACGCAGGGCACGCTTGCGGGCTGCGGTAAGATCGGCCTCAAGGAGGCAGAGCTTTTCGATCCACAGGCAGATTTTCCATTGGACGATCTCATGATCACGCCGCTCACGGTGCCGCACGATGCATGCGAACCGACCCAGTTTGTTTTCACGGATGGCAATTATAAATTGGGCGTACTTACCGATACTGGCAGTATCACCAGTCATATCCAACGATTGCTGGATGGCTGCGACGGGCTTGTCCTCGAATGTAACCACGACCGCGTGCTGTTGGAAAATGGACCGTATCCGGCGCAACTCAAATCACGTGTCGGCGGTTCGCTTGGACATTTGAGCAATGCCCAGGCGGCAGGATTGCTGACAAGTCTGGACTGCACGCATTTTCAGCACCTGGCGGCGGCGCATCTGAGCGAAAAGAACAATACGCCGGACTTGGTCCGGGCAGCGCTTGCGGCGGCGATGGGTTGCGACAGCGATTGGATTCAGGTTGCCACTCAGGATCAAGGGCTTGGCTGGCGAGAATTCACCTGAGGTCGCTTCTAAAAATTCGATCCTTTGCTTTCTGACGGCGTTAAAAATGACCTCGCAATCCTCATGTATTAGCATATACACTCCGGGTGCTCGGTCATTTTTGCCTACTCAGAAACCAAAATCTCTGATTTTTAGAGCACCCTCAAAC
>JBOIBC010000176.1:0-3881 GCA_050739295.1 Gammaproteobacteria bacterium | reverse complement strand
ACCTATGACAACACTCTGCTGGATCAGACGTACCGCGTCGCGGTGGAAAGACAGATCGAATACGGAAAGCTGCACGAGGTGCCCTGGGGAATCTCGGAATCCGGCTACAACATTTTGAGCGCGCATCTCAATTATCAATACCGCGCGTTTGGTGTGCCCAGTCTGGGACTCAAACGCAAACTCTCCGACGATCTGGTGATCGCGCCTTATGCTGCGGCACTGGCATTGATGGTGGCGCCTGAACGCGCCTGCCGCAACCTGCAACGACTTGCGACCGAAGAATTGGAAGGAAGGTACGGGTTGTACGAAGCCGTGGATTACACCCCCGCGCGCCTGCCCCGCGGCCAGTCGAAAACCATCGTCCGGTCCTTCATGGCGCACCATCAAGGCATGAGCTTTCTGTCACTAGCGTATCTGCTGCTGAATCGCCCCATGCAGAAGCGTTTCGAATCCGAGCCGTTATTCCAGGCCACTACCTTGTTGCTGCAGGAACGGGTTCCCAAAGCCACACTGTTTTATTCACACAGTACCGGGCTGTCCGAGCCGCATGTTCCGGCCCGCAATGCGGAGGGATTTATGCGTATCTTCGACACCCCCAATGCACCGATACCGGAAATCCATCTGTTGTCCAACGGCCGCTACCACGTGATGACCACCAATGCGGGCGGTGGCTACAGCAAATGGAAGGATCTGGCCGTCACGCGCTGGCGGGAAGACAGCACTCGTGATAATTGGGGAAGTTTTTGCTATCTCAGGGATGTCGACAGCGGGCATGTGTGGTCCACGGCCTATCAGCCGACGCTCAGGCGGCCGGAAAAATATGAGGCCATATTCTCTGAAGCACGCGCGGAATTCCGCTGCAGCCACGACGGTATCGAGACCCATACGGAAATCACGGTTTCACCGGAAGACGATATCGAGCTGCGCCGCATTCGTCTCACCAACCGCTCACGCGTACGCCGGAGCATCGAGATCACCAGTTACGCGGAAGTAGTGCTTGCGCCTGCCGGCGCGGACGACGCGCATCCGGCTTTCAGCAATCTCTTCGTGGAGACGGAAATCCTGCGTGATCGGCAGGCGATTGTCTGCACGCGGCGACCGCGCTCTGCTGGCGAGCAAACGCCCTGGATGTTCCATCTCATGGTGGCCAATGTGCCGGCGGTTGAAGCAGTTTCCTATGAGACAGATCGCATGCGTTTCGTGGGTAGGGGTCACAGTGCAGTGCACCCGCAGGCCGTGCGATCTTCGGCGCCGCTTTCCGGCAGTCAAGGTTCGGTGCTGGATCCGATCGTGGCGATCCGCTATCGCATCGCGCTCGACCCGGATGAAACCGCGACGCTGAACGTGGTGTCCGGTATCGGGGAAACCCGCGAACAATGCCTGGGACTGGTGGAGAAATACCAGGACTGGCACTTGGCGAGCCGGGTCTTCGATCTGGCCTATGCCCACAACCAGGCAATTCTGCGGCAACTCAATGCCACCGAGACCGACGCGCAACTGTACGGGCATCTGGCCAGCTCGGTGATTTACGCCAATGCGTCATTGCGCGCCCATCCCGGCGTGCTGATGCGCAACCATCGCGGACAATCAGGCTTGTGGGGTTACGCCATTTCCGGTGATCTGCCCATCGTGCTGCTGCGCATCGGCGATCTGGCGAACATAGATCTGGTGCGCCAACTGGTGCAGGCTCACGCCTACTGGCGGCTGAAGGGGCTGGCGGTGGATCTGGTGATCTGGAACGAGGACCACGCCGGCTACCGGCAATTGCTGCATGACCAGATCATGGGCCTGATTTCCACCAGCATCGAAGCCAATGCGATTGACCGCTCAGGCGGCATCTTTGTGAAGGTCGCCGAACAAATCTCGGAGGAGGACCGGGTGCTGCTGCAAACCGTTGCGCGCGTCATCATCAGCGACAGTGCCGGCCCGCTGGCGGCACAGATCAACCGCCGCAATCCAGTGGAAACCAAGGTCCCGCTCCTGGCAAGCCCGGCGCGCAGTTCGCGCCGGGAACCGCCGGCGGATGTGGTATTACCGCAGCAGGATCTGATCTTCGCCAACGGACTGGGAGGATTCACACCGGATGGGCACGAGTACGTCATCACCACCCTGCCCGGGCTGATGACACCGACGCCATGGGTAAATGTCATCGCGAACCCTATATTCGGCACACTGGTTTCCGAAAGCGGCGTGGCCAACACCTGGAGCGAAAACTCCCACGAATTCCGCCTCACGCCTTGGTCAAACGATCCGGTGAGCGACCCGGCCGGGGAAGCTTTTTATATCCGTGATGAGGAAAGCGGCCGCTTCTGGTCCCCCAGTCCACTGCCGCGGCGCGGAAAGACGCCGTATATCACCCGGCATGGATTCGGCTACAGCATATTCGAACACGCCGAGGACGGCATCCGCTCGCAGCTGCGAATTTACGTGGCCAAGGATGCGCCGGTCAAGTTCGCGGTGTTCAAGCTGCGCAATCAGTCGGGCCGCGCGCGGCAGTTGTCGCTCACCGGTTACGTGGAATGGGTGCTTGGGGATCTGCGCCCGAAATCAATGATGCACATCATCACCGAAGTGGATGCCAACGGCGGCGCGCTGTTTGCGCGCAATCCTTACAGCACGGATTTCAGCCAACAGGTCGCGTTCTTTGACGTGGACGATGCCTCCCGTACCATCAGCGGCAGCCGCACGGAATTTCTGGGACGCAACGGCACGCTCGCGAACCCCGCTGCCATGAAACACGTACGGCTTTCCGGCAAAACGGGTCCGGCGCTGGATCCCTGCGGCGCCGTACAGGTGCCCTTCGAGCTGGTGGATGGACAAGAACGCGAAATTATTTTCCGGCTCGGTGCCGGGCGCGACATGCAGGAAGCCCGTGAACTGGTGCAGCGTTTCCGCGGACCGGCTGCTGCGCGCGAAGCATTCGAAAGCGTGCGGCAATACTGGCAGCACACCCTCGGCACCGTGCAAGTGGAAACGCCCGATCCATCCGTCAACGTGCTGGCCAACGGCTGGCTGCTGTATCAGGTCATCAGTTGCCGGCTCTGGGGACGCACCGCTTTCGATCAGCCTTCGGGCGCCTTCGGCTTTCGCGACCAGTTGCAGGATGCCATGGCGCTCATCCACGCCCAGCCATCCCTGTTACGCGCGCAAATCGTGCTTTCCGCTTCACGCCAGTTTCCCGAAGGCGACGTGCAGCACTGGTGGCAAACACCTACGGGACGCGGCATACGCTCGCATTGTTCGGATGACTACCTGTGGCTGCCCCTGGCCGTATGCCGCTACGTCTTGATGACCGGCGACACCGACATACTCGATGAATCCATACATTTTATCCAGGGCCGGCCGCTGAACCCGGGTGAAGATTCCTATTACGATTTGCCACAGCAATCCGACAAGACTGCCAGCCTGTACGAACATTGCCAGCGCGCCGTCCTCTGGGGCCTGCGCTTCGGCGAGCATGGCCTGCCGCTCATGGGCACCGGCGACTGGAACGACGGCATGAACAAAGTCGGTGAACAGGGCAAAGGCGAAAGCATCTGGATGGGGTTCTTCCTGCATGAAGTGCTGACGCAATTCGTGCAACTGGCGCAGTTGCGCGATGATGCGGAATTCGTTGCGCGTTGCCGGACAGAAGCCGATCAGTTGCGCCAGAACATCAAATCCCATGCCTGGGACGGCAAGTGGTACCGGCGCGCATATTTCGACGATGGCACGCTACTCGGATCCGCGAAAAGTCCGGAATGCAAGATTGATTCCATCGCACAAAGTTGGGCAGTTTTGTCCGGAGCCGGCGACATCAAGCGCGCCCGCCAAGCCATGGAGGCGGTGGACAAGCATCTCGTCAACCGCCAGCACGCGCTGGTACAACTCTTGGCGCCCGC
>JBOIBC010000175.1:0-3927 GCA_050739295.1 Gammaproteobacteria bacterium | reverse complement strand
GTATTATCTGACCCACAAGGCCGAGAAAATCGGTTACCTACCGCAAGTGATACTGTCCGGCCGGCGCATCAACGACAGCATGGGCCGTTTCATCGCTCAGCGCACCATCAAGGAAATGGTCCGCGCGGGTCACGACGTGCGCGGCGCCACGGTGACAGTGCTGGGGCTTACCTTCAAGGAGGATTGCCCGGACCTGCGCAATTCCAAGGTGGTGAATATTCTGCGCGAACTTCAGGACTTCGGTGTCACTGTGCAGGTGGCCGATCCTTTGGCCGATCCGAAGGAGGCGCAGCACGAATACGGTGTGAGCCTGGTGCCATTCAAACAGCTTAAACCCGCCGATGCGTTGGTGGCCGCTGTGGCTCACGCCGACTATCGTAAACTCGGTGTCGCGGAACTCAAGGGTCTGCTCAAGGATCCGCCGCTGGTGATGGATGTGAAATGCATCTTCCCGCGTGCAGCATTGGAAGCCGCCGGGATACGTCTGTGGCGGTTGTGATGGGCGGGTATCCATGAATATCCTGACCGTGGAGCGGGAACTGGTTGCAAAGCCCTGCACGTGGCTTATCACCGGTGTGGCGGGGTTCATCGGTTCCAATCTTTTGGAGCGGCTATTGCGGCTGGATCAGCAGGTTACCGGACTGGATAACCTGAGTACCGGGCATCGTTACAATCTGGACGCGGTGCGTGCGTCGGTGGAGCCTGGACAGTGGGCACGATTTCGTTTTATGGAAGGAGACATTCGTAACCTGACAGTGTGTCAGGCTGCAGTTGAGGACGTGAATTACGTATTGCACCAGGCAGCCTTGGGTTCCGTTCCGCGCTCATTGCTGGATCCCATCTGCACGCATGAAAACAACGTCAATGGATTTCTCAACATGCTCGTAGCGGCGCGCGAGGCACACGTACGGTGCCTTGTGTATGCCTCGTCCAGTTCGGTGTCTGGGGATCATCCCGATATGCCGAAAGTGGAGAACAGGATCGGTAGACCACTCTCACCGTACGCCGCGACGAAATATATGGATGAGATATATGCCGAGGTATTTGCACGCAGTCATGGCATACGCACAATGGGTCTGCGCTATTTCAATGTCTTTGGGCCGCGCCAGGATCCAGAGGGCGTCTATGCTGCCGTGATACCAGTGTGGTTCAAGGCATTGTTGAAAGAAGAACCGGTTTACATCAACGGCGACGGAGAAACCAGCCGTGATTTTTGCTTTATTGACAATGCCGTGCAAGTAAATCTGTTGGCGGCTATGACAGAGAATCCCGCAGCCGTCAACCAAACATACAATGTTGCCGTCGGCGAACGGACTACGCTTAATCAGCTGTATTGTCTTATCCAGACAGAATTGCTAAAGCACCATCCGATAAATGCAGGCGAACCGGTGTACCGGGATTTCCGCCCAGGCGATGTGCGCCATTCTCTCGCGGACATTTCCAAGGCCCAGCGTCTCCTGGGCTACCAGCCAACGCATACCGTTGCTCATGGGCTGGCCTCTTCGACACAGTATTACCTGAGCTTGTTTGCCGACCAGGTTCGAACAGTCGGCGGGGCCGATTAAAGCAACTAATGACGCATATCAAGGCGGCCCCGAGTTGCCATTTGCTGGGGTTCCTTGAGCGGGCAGTGGATATCTCGTTATACTGTCATCCTCACACAATCTCCTGCGGTCGGTAGCTTGGGGCATCATGCTACCCAGGAAAGATTGGCAAAGGATATGGTAACTCAGTGCAACTGCAGCACACACAAACGTTATACGCGAGAAACCTGACCAATACGCGGTTTTTCCAGCAGCAGCTCTTCTATCCATTATTGCTCTGGTACGCACTCGGACTGGCGGTAATCATGTCCGCATCGTTCCTGGTGATGTCCCAGCTTGCGCGCTACCCGCAACCATTCATGGCCTTCGAACGGCTGCATGGCACCCTGTTTGTCGCGGTTATCATTTCGTACATGATCGCAGCGGTCATCGTGGAAAAGACAAACCGATTCCCCGGCTGGAATTCGTTAGCCGTGGTGCTACCTGCGGTTTCGGCAGTCTTCCTTATACTCGTTTGCCTACTGTTGATCGGCAGGTTTTATTATGCGCGCAGCTTCCTGCTGATGGCCTATTTCGGGACATTGTTTTGGCTGATGCTCGGCCTATATGCGCGTCGCAAACTCTTCAAGCCGCACCTTGCGCTTGTTTGCATGGGAGAAGCGGCGGGACTATCAAGTATAAGCGGCATACGTTGGCAGATACTGAAGGAACCGGTACTTTCAGATCTGGCTATTGACGGCATTGTAGCGGATCTGCATGCCGATTTATCAGCAGATTGGCAGCGTTTCATCGCAAATTGTGCATTGCATCGAATCCCTGTCTATCATTCTTTGTTGGTATATGAAAGTATGACTGGGCGAGTTTCCCTGCGCCACCTCTCGGAAGGCCTTTTGAATAACCATGGACCCTCAGTCATAAATGCGCTGATGAAGCGAGGATTTGATCTATTCACGGTACTGGCGTCTCTACCTGTGGCTCTGCCGTTGATGCTGGTCACAAGCCTGATTATCAGGCTGGATTCACACGGCCCCGTGTTGTTCGCGCAGGAAAGAGTGGGACGTGAGGGTCGCGTATTCTCAATGTTGAAGTTTCGCAGCATGCATGTGGGCGCTGAGAGCGATGGTGCCAAGTTCGCGGATACCGATGACTCACGAATTACACGTGTCGGCCGGTTCATGCGCAGGTTTCGCATTGATGAATTGCCGCAACTCTGGAACATTGCCCTGGGACAGATGAGTTTGGTCGGACCTCGCCCCGAGCAGGTCTGTTTCGTGAAAAAATTCGAGGATGAAATTCCTTTCTATCGTTTCCGTCACAGTGTGCGCCCCGGCATTACTGGATGGGCACAGGTGACGCATGGTTATACGGCGGATACCGAATCCACGACCGAAAAACTGGAACGTGACATCTACTACATAAAATACAGGTCGTTCTGGCTGGATTTTTCCATACTCATCAGAACCTTGCGTACGTTGCGTACTGGTTTCGGGGCACGCTAAAACCGCATGATTTTATGACGGGGAAACTGTTCGTCAAGACCTTCGGCTGCCAGATGAACGAGTACGACTCCGCGAAGATGGCGGACGTGCTGCGGGGAACCCATGGCTATGAACTGACGGAGACGGCTGAAGAAGCGGATGTGATCCTGCTCAACACCTGCTCCGTGCGCGACAAAGCCCAGGAGAAAGTGTTTTCCCAACTGGGGCGCTGGCGCGATTTCAAGCAGCAGAATCCGGATTTGATCATCGGCGTCGGCGGTTGCGTGGCCAGCCAGGAAGGCGCCGGTATCGTGACGCGTGCGCCTTTCGTGGATCTGGTATTCGGTCCCCAGACCCTGCACCGGCTGCCGCAGATGTTGGAGGAAACCCGCCGCACCCATCATCCGGTGGTGGATATTTCTTTTCCCGAGATCGAGAAATTCGATAACCTGCCGCCACCACGGGCCGAGGGCGCCACGGCGTTCGTTTCAATTATGGAAGGCTGCAGCAAGTACTGCACGTTCTGCGTGGTGCCTTATACCCGCGGCGAGGAAGTGAGCCGGCCATTCGATGATGTGATCGCCGAAACCGCCGAGCTGGCGGAGCAAGGCGTGAAAGAAGTCACGCTGCTCGGTCAGAACGTGAATGGCTATCGCGGCTTAAGGCATGACGAATCCATCGCCGACCTCGCCCTGCTCATCGAGTACATGTCAGTGATGGACGGCATCGAACTCACCCGTTTCACCACCTCACATCCCATGGAGTTTGGCGAGCGGTTGATTCAGGCATTTGCCGATTACCCCAAGCTTGCTAATTATCTGCACCTGCCGGTGCAGAGTGGTTCGGATCGAATCCTCGCTGCCATGAAACGCAACTATACGGTGCTGGAGTACAAGGCGAAGATC
>JBOIBC010000174.1:0-3955 GCA_050739295.1 Gammaproteobacteria bacterium | reverse complement strand
ACATAAAGTAATTGCCGTAGATGAAATAAACATAGACGCGGCCGCGTTCCAGAAACAGCGAACGGTTGCGGGGCGTCATTCCGTTGAACGCGTGGCAGGCGGCATCGTTGGGAAGATACGCCTCGGTTTCCACGATACGGCCGATGATCCGGCCACTGGGCAACTCGCGAACCAGGGCCTTGCCGATGAGATAGCGCGCCAGTGCCGCGGCGCCGACCGGCAATTCTGAACGACGCAAGCGCCGCAACACCGTAATGCTCCTGAGGCCGGCTCAGGCGACCGACCCACCGCAGGATGAGCCCGCGCCTGCGGTGCATCCATAACAATGATTCGCCATGACGATACGGCGCGTATGCAACTTGGCCGCATCGAAATCGCGGATATGCTGCGGCAAACCCTGCGCCAGCGGCAGATCCAGCATTTGGTTGAAGTCGCAGTCGTAAAGCCGCCCATCCCAGCCTATTGATAGTGTGTAACGGCACATGACACCGGCGGCGGCGGCCGGGTTGAAAGCGTTCGCCAGACGTTCCATGTAGTCATCGTAATTACCGCTTGCAATCAGGAATTCCAGGAAACGGCTGATGGGCATGTTGGTGATGGTATAAAGGTGATTGAAATAGACGCCGTGTTCACGCTCCAGTTGACGCCGGAACTGGGCCTCGATGGCTTCCTGCTTGGGAGGCAGAAATGCTCCCACCGGGTTGTACACGAGATTCAGCACGAGCCCGCTGCCGTCCATGCCATAACCGAGTGCATTCAGTTTCTGTAAAGCCAATATGGACTTGTCGAACACACCCTCGCCGCGTTGGCTGTCGGTCTGGGCGGCGCGGAAATACGGCAGGGAGGCCACCACTTCCACCTGATACCGTGCAAGAAATTCGGCAAGACCGTGCTGCGGCGCCAGCAGCAACACGCTCAGGTTGCAGCGGTCCATGACGTGCCGGTCCAGCGCACGCGACTGCTCCACCAGCCAGCGGAAATTGTCGTTCAACTCCGGCGCGCCGCCGGTGATGTCCACGGTGGGAATATCCGTCTGCGCCAGCGCGCGGATGCACAGTTCCGCCGTCTCGCGGGTCATTTTCTCGGTGCGCTCCGGCCCGGCGTCCACATGGCAGTGATGACAAGACTGGTTACAGAACTTGCCCACGTTGATCTGGAAGACTGTGATGCCGGTGGCATGCAGCGGCATCAACCCGGCGTGAGCCATTTTCTCCGCAAAAGGCGGACAGTCTGGCGTCGCCTCCAGTTGTTTTAACTGGGTGCGGCTTGACGCCAGCGGACTGCGGCGGGCGGCGAGTGTGAGTCCCATGAATTGTCCGGTTACATCGAAAGTTTTTCCAGCACATTGCGCATCTGCACGCCGTGTACCAGCGAGGCGCCGCCGCGGATGGCGCAAGCCACGTGTACGGCTTCCGTCATCTCCTCCGCGTTGGAGCCTTTTTCCAGGCACGCCTGGGAATAGGCATCAATGCAATACGGACATTGCACCGCATGCGCCACGCCCAGGGCGATGAGCGCTTTCTCGCGCTCTGTGAGCGCGCCCTCGGCGAATACCGCCGAGTAATACCCCATGAACTTGTCCCAGAGATCCTTGTTGCCCTTGCCCATGTCTGCGAACTTGCCGAGATCATGGGGATGATAATACGTATCCACGCACTGTCTCCTTCATAGCTATTGAGAATCGGAATGCCGACGGCCGGCGGAAGCCTTGCACTATGCTGAGCCAACCGGCAGATTGGACACTGGAAAACCAGCCTGGTTGCGTGCTTGCAATAGCCAGACGCTCAGTATTGTGCCGTACCAAAATTGGAGACCCGACAGGCTGGCCGGATATTTCATCCAGCTCACTCACTATTCCGCATAAAGAAAAGAGCGCCTCTAAAAATCAGAGATTCTGGTTTCCGGCTAGACAAAAATGACCGAGTAACCGAAGTGTACGCGGCTTGTACGTGAACGACGTATACGGATGTACAAGTGCTGCGATAGGCAGGAAGCCGAGAGCAGCGATTGCGCGCTCATCTTTAACACCGCCGGAAAGCAAAAAGCCCTGCCATTATGGCAGGGCTCTTGCAGTCTGACTCAGACGTTCCGCAGGTTTACCACCTGGAGCCGCCGTTGCCGCCACCGTTGCGGGGGCGCGGCTTGTCAGTGGCCACGTTCACCTTGAGTGGGCGACCGCCAACATCCTTGCCGTTGAGTTCCTGGGCCTTCTCCGCCGCCGCCTGGGTGGCGAAGGTGATGAAGCCGAAACCCTTGGGACGGCCTGTGTCACGGTCCATGATCAGGGCGATTTCGGAAATCTCGCCATACGGGGAAAACATTCCGCGCAATTGCGCTTCATCCGTCGTATAGGGAAAGTTACCGACATAAAGTTTATTCTGTTCCATTGCAATCTCTCTAAGTAATTAATGATTCAAACGTTTGTTCGTGACAACAATTGAATTCACCAGAAGCCATCTCAAAAACAACGCGGGTACAGGCAAAATATGCCAACTCGTGGCGCGAAAGCGGAGTGTATGCGAGGAAAGTACAAGGGCATTCGGGCCGATGCGTGGCGATGCCTTGTCAGGCGCAGCGGTTTTTGAGATGGCTTCTGAATGGTCACAATCGTTGTAAGAACAGGCGAATTATCCCATATTCTGATTGAAATAGATAGCAAGAACGGGTTGGATAGCATATCGGCCTTATTTTGGTCGAAATACGCCCAAAACAAAGAAATATTGCCTGACGTACCTTGCGCGTCAGCGGATGCGAGGACAATCCAAGATAGCAGTTATTAACCTGTAGGGCATCTCTAAAAATCAGAGATTTTGGTTTCTGGGTAGGCAGAAATGACCGAGGGCCTGACGATGCGTCAGGCGGGCATGCACGGATGCATGCCCTGGAGTTCCAGCCGCACAGTGAAGTGCGGCGCGGAGCCGGAGTGTACACGCCAGTACATGAGGGCTCGCCGGACACGGCGAGCGGGCGGACAGGATGTCCGTCCTGGACACAAGCGGAGCAGGACAGCGAAGCGTAAGTGGCCGAGGTCATATCTAACACCCCCAGAAATCATAAAGATCGATTTTTAGAGGTGCCCTGTATGCTTTGTCATCCTGGCTGTCATCAATCCCCAGAACCAGTTGATTTTATAACGTTCGATATGCGACTGCGGATAACCGGCTTCCTTGAGCAAGCGCAGGCATTCCCGCTCGCCGTAAACCTTCACATGTACCGGGCTGAACAGATGAAGCCACCAACCAATAATGCGGCAGGTCAGATAATCATCGCACCAATCGGTTATGAGCAGTTCGCCACCCGGGCGCAGGACACGGCTCATCTCCATCAAAGCGGAGACCGGCTGCCGAACATAGTGAAACATGTTGCACGAGACGACCACGTCAAATTTGTTGTCCTCGAACGGCAGTTCCTCAACCCACGCCTCGCGAAGTTCGGTGCTCGGCGATACACGCGTGCGGGCGACTGCCAGCATTTCCGGCACCGGATCAATACCGACCAGAGTCGCCTGCGGGAGTTTTTGTGTGAGTCTTTGCAGAAGGATGCCTGTACCACAGCCGACATCGAGTATCCGCGCTGTTCGATGTGCCGACAATCTTGCCAGCGTTGCACGGGTGGTCGCCTCGATGTAGAACGACCACCGCGTGTCGTACTCCGGAGCGAGGCGTGCATACTCCTTCCTGATCGGATCCCGCTCCTTGCTTAGATTTACCATACCCATCCCGAACCTTGTGTTGTTTCCTGCATGCATCACAAATCAGTTTCGGTATACCCAACATCGGCAATCCAGTTACGTTTCCGGCGTGCGATGCGGGTCACTTCGCCTTTGCTTTCAACATTGGCCGATGCATGGCCAAGTAGCGATTGATCAATACCTTCGAAGGTGTTGACGTTGACAACAGCATAGAGCCGGCCGTCAATCCGGCTAGTGACGAGCGGCACTACACCACACCCGATG
>JBOIBC010000173.1:0-3960 GCA_050739295.1 Gammaproteobacteria bacterium | reverse complement strand
GGTAAAACCTTGGTGCGCGGAGATTTCAAACGCGGCACGCGCAGTTTCGGATCCAATCCTGCCAAATACGGAAACCCCGGCGCGAAGCCCAAAAACGCTACCGTGTAAGTCGCTGCAGCGTGACGCCGCACGACCTCCGCCACATCCAGACCGGTAATGCGCGCCACGTCTTCCAAATCTTCGCCCTGATACAGCACTTCGATCCTGTGCTCACGTGCTTCACTGGAAAAGCCGAAGCTCTCCGTGAATTTCGGTAGGTGGCGCTTGAATTTCACTGCATCGAATCGCAATGGATCGAATTCCACCAGCAGTGTGTCAAGTCCCGGCACCAGTTCCAGGATACCGGGGAATGATTGCCGGTGAATGGCCTCGCGCCATTGTTGAGCGGTCCTGAAGTCCCCAACTTCCAGGAGCAGGGCACTGTCGCCGACAAAACGAATGTTCATGAGAACGAGCGGATGATAATGCCGGCCTGCTCCAGGCCTTTACGTACGGCGCGCGCAAGCTCAACGGCGCCGGGCGTGTCGCCGTGGACACACAAGGACTGCGCATTGATGAAAACGCTTGAACTCTCCATGCTGGCTACGCTCCCGATCGTGGCAATATTCACGGCACGCTGCGCAACTGCCGCCACATCGGTAATGACCGCGCCCGGCTGCGTGCGCGGCACCAGCCGAGCAGCTGACGTATAGGCGCGATCTGCGAAGGCTTCGCCAACCACGTGCAAGCCCCGGGCCTGCGCGCGATTCATCGCCAGGCTGTCAGGCAGTGTGAGTAAAGCCAGCGAAACATCAAAATCCATGATGGCAGCGATCACCGCATCGGCAACCGCAGCATCGTCCACCATCCGGTTATACAATGCACCGTGTGCCTTAAGATAACGCACTCGGCTGCCGGCGGATCGGGCAATATCGTCCAGAGCACGGATTTGCTGCAGGATGCTTTCGGCAAGCGCCTGCAGTGGCATTTGCATATCGCGGCGGCCGAAATGTTCCCGATCCGGATAGGAAACATGCGCACCTATGCTGACGTGATTGCGTACCGCGGTCCCCACTGTGCGCTGCATGGTGTGTGCGTCACCCGCATGCGCGCCACAGGCAATATTGGCGCTGCTCACGATTTCCAACAGCGCGGTATCCTCGCCGCGGCCTTCCCCCAGATCGCTGTTGATATCCATGGCGACCACCTTGGTCATAATGCGCAACTTAGGGAATCATTGGCAGATCGAGGCCACGCTGTTTTGCCGTTTGGATAGCTTTCTCGTAGCCCGCATCCGCGTGGCGCATCACGCCGGTGCCGGGATCATTGATCAGCACCCGCTGCAAAGCTGTTTCAGCGCGTTCGCTGCCGTCCGCCACGATCACTACGCCGGCATGCAGCGCATAGCCCATGCCGACGCCGCCGCCATGATGAAAACTTACCCAGGAGGCGCCGCTCGCAGTATTGAGCAGTGCATTCAGCACCGGCCAGTCAGCCACGGCGTCGGAGCCGTCCCGCATGCCCTCGGTCTCGCGGTTGGGGGATGCGACTGACCCCGCATCCAGATGGTCCCGGCCGATGACGATGGGCGCTTTCAATTCGCCCCTTCTCACCATGTCGTTGAACGCAAGACCCAGCTTGTGGCGCTCCTTGTAACCCAGCCAGCAGATGCGCGCCGGCAGGCCCTGGAAGCGTATGCGCTGGCGTGCCATATCCAGCCAGCGGTGCAGATGTTGCTTGTCGGGGAATAGTTCTTTCGCCTTGGCATCGGTCTTGTAAATATCTTCCGGGTCACCGGAAAGCGCCACCCAGCGGAACGGCCCCATGCCCTCACAGAACAACGGACGAATGTAGAGCGGTACGAAGCCCTTGAAATCAAAAGCATTCGCAACGCCTGCATCCTGAGCCATGGCACGGATGTTGTTGCCATAATCAAAAGTGGGAATACCTTTGTCATGGAATCCCAGCATGGCACGCACCTGCCGCGCCATGGAGTGTTTGGAAAGCTCCACATATTTCTTTGGATCACGCTGGCGCAGTTCGGCTGCCTGCGCGAGCGAGTAGCCCACGGGAATGTAGCCATTCAAGGGATCGTGGGCGGAAGTCTGATCGGTCACCAACTGCGGTTGGAATCCTCCTTGCAGGATTTCCTCGAAAACTTCCGCCGCATTGCCCAACAAACCCACCGTCACCACTTCGCCCTTCGTCATGGCCGTGCGCAGAATATCAAAGGCCTGTTTGAGCGATTTTGCCTTGTGATCCAGATAACCACTTGCGAGCCGCTTGTCTATGCGACTTTCGTCCACTTCCACGGCGAGACAGCACAACCCCGCGAACACTGCCGCCAGTGGTTGCGCGCCGCCCATGCCACCAAGACCGCCCGTGAGCAGCCATTTGCCCTTGGCATCACCCTGATAGTGCTGGCGCACTGCTTCGGCGAAGGTTTCGTAGGTTCCTTGCACGATGCCCTGTGAGCCGATGTAAATCCAGGAACCGGCCGTCATCTGCCCGAACATCATCAGACCTTTCCTGTCCAGCTCGAAGAAGTGCTCCCAGTTAGCCCATTTACCGACGAGATTGGAGTTGGCGATGAGTACACGCGGCGCGGCTTCATGGGTCTTGAACACGCCCACCGGCTTGCCGGACTGGATCAACAGGGTCTCGTCATTTCCCAGACGCTTGAGTGTCGCCACAATGGTATCGAAACATTCCCAGTTGCGTGCCGCACGGCCGATTCCGCCATAGACTACCAGCTCCTTCGGGTTCTCACCCACCGCCGGATCCAGATTGTTGTGCAGCATTCGGAGTGCTGCTTCCTGCACCCAGCCTTTGCAGGATAGTTTTACGCCGGTAGAGGCATGGAGTTCAATGTCGCGAAAACTGGTGGGCACGGACGTCATCCCGCAAGGAGGAAGACGTTATTGTAACCGGCATCCAACCCGGTGTGCCGTGCGCACTCGGCCAAGCATTGCGCAAAAGGTACTGCTGATTACCCATTCAGGCCCGTGCCGATCGGCATTTTCACTTTGTCACTTGCGAGCTGGATGTGGTGGCCCGGCGGGGACAACTGGCTTAGTAGTGCCAGCCGTTGCCACCTTTAACGGCCGTCACTTAAAGCATCTCGGTGGCGGACAACCTCTGTTGACGAATCAGGCGGCAATTTGCTTAACAAAAGCGACTACAGGCAACGAGGATCACATGTGGGTTGCGGGTGGCCATTCATCTGTATGTCGTGCATGGCATCTTGCGTCGCTTTCTGGCGGGCAGCTTGTTGTTCCTTTGAAATAGCGTGATAGTCGAGAAGACCATATTTGCAAGGAGCCTCGGTCCGGCGTTCAAGAGAGCGTAATCAATTTCATGACAGCTGCGCCTGAAAGGCATCACACCAAAAAAATCACATTAGTCAGCTCATGACTTTCAGTTCTCAGAAACTCGGTACCTTATCGTGGTGGAACTCCGTTTTGTTGATTGCGAAGAGCTTCCTGATCAGCTTTCTGGCGTGCAGCTTGTTGTTCCTTGGTCATGCAGATACGCTGTGGGATGTGGCTACCTAGAGGATTGGAGTAGGTACAGATCAGCTTGTCACCCGTTTCCTGTGTGCCACGTGACACCTCCATTTGTGATTGCCCACTGGATGTTGTGACAGCAGGCTTCTGAGCCGGCGGCTGGGTCGTGGCACAGGCCGTGATCAAAAGACACAGTCCCAAGGAAAAAACCAGTTTACTCATGAGCTCTATTCCTCGCGGTTTGGATAATTTAAGTACTAGATAGTCGGTACTAGCTTTATAGTATTATAGCCAGGCAAAATGACTTTGCAAGCCTTGTACAAAAAAATATACTAGGAACCTAGTAGCTATACTATACTTCAGCCTGAGGTCGTCTGGCCGCCCAACAGCTTGGAAAATCGTTATGGCACCACATAAAACCCACCCGCCTCTCGACAAGCCTGAGCCAACGCAATCCGAACTGGAGGTTCTGAAT
>JBOIBC010000172.1:0-3970 GCA_050739295.1 Gammaproteobacteria bacterium | reverse complement strand
CGATCCAGGCCGGATCCGCATGACCGCGTTCAGTGGCGGTGAACCCTTAGTTTCCCTCACCGGTTTTCTCATCGGTACCTTCCAGATACACACCGACCCGCGCGAACCCCGCTTCCAATAACAGTTCCCGCAGTTCCGGCAGGGTCCACAGACGCCAGTGATAGCTGAACGCACGCTTGAGCCGGGAGCCGTCGGGAAAAGCGAAATGGATATGACAGGTGGTGTGCCCGGAAACCGGCTCGTATTCCGCCTGCTCCCATATATACGTGAAGCGGCCAAAATCCTGACGTTCACGCATTTCCCGGAAGGCGTCATACCCGCCGTAGGCGTCCAGCAGTAACAGCCCATCCGCGACCAGACTGGCGCGCACCCGGCAGAAATACGCACGCAGCGCGCTACGTTCCTTGAAAATCCAGTAACTGAAGTTGAACGCCAGCACCATGTCCGCCGGCGGGGTCCGCGCCGTGAGCACATCCGCTTCCAGCAGTTGCAAACGCTGTACCGCCGAGCCTGCGAGCTTTGGCAAATTGTGCTGCCGCGCCCAGGCGAGTACTTCCGCGTCGAGATCAATGCCGATCGCCTCATGCCGGCGGTCACGCCGCACCCATTCACAGGCCGCCAGCGCCGTACCGCAGAAATCCTCGCGCAAGCGCATTGGCGCCCGTCCGCGGCGTTCGCGAAACACACGCTCGATGAATTCCATCTCCCAGGCGACATCCTGTACCGATTTTTGATACAGATCATGGCGATCAGCGCGTTCCGCCAGTGTAGAAGTCCGGCCACGAACTGCATTTGAACGACGGGTTGAGGACACGAACATATCCCTGGAATGAAGCTCTGTCGCATTGTAATGGAAACATATGTGTATAAAACGTCGGGCACGGCCGGACCCGAATCATGCGTTTTCGTTTATCAGAAATCCTCTGGTTGTGTTCTGGCAGGCTCAAGATCCACAACCAAACAACCCTCGCCTGTAAGGTGAGGGATTTCCACCATTCCCGATAGGGACATTAAACCGGAACTCTAATACCTGCTTGCTGCCCGCATTTGCATGTTGTGCGCCGATAGGTCCAGCAAAATTCATGGGTACCTGCTGAAACAGGCATGAACAAGACCACTCAATATCTTTGATTCCGGCGCACGGATATCCACTGACCGCAATAAAAAAAGCCCCGGCCTTGCGGCCGGGGCATACCTATCGCACGCTTGGTTAGTGCGCTTTACTGGGGAGTCGAGCGAACCCTCGGTGTGCGATGTAGTACCTCATAACGTCCTCACTTGCCTCAACGTAATGCTGGTGGCTTGGACCCGGGAGGCGTCACGGTCACATTCACCGTGCCAGTGTGATGGCTGCTGCCAGAATCACGACTGGTGGTGGATATAGTAGCCGTCACGGTGGCCGCACCTGGACGCATTGCGGTTGCAGTGATACTCACATTGGTCTTACCACCCGTGGTCAACTGACCCAGGTTGCAAGTTACCACATTGCCCTTATTGGAGCAGGCACTCGAACTCGATCCGGTGAACCTCAGGTTCGCCGGAAGCGGCAGGGTAACCATCACTCCTTTGGCAATGCCAGTTCCTTTGTTGCTGATGCCCATGTTGAAGGTCACATGGCCGCCAACAGTAACGCTGGGATGGTTTGCCGTGATGGAGTCAAAGGTCACGTGTGATACCGCCACCACCGTCGTGGTAACCGAAGCAGTGTTATTAGCGTAGTTAAGATCCGGTTCACGCGCACTTACTGTGAAGGTGCTGATCAGTGTACCCGCAATGGACGGCACTACATTGATCTGCTCATCCAAACGGCCGCCAACCGGCATGTTCGGGAAGGTGCAGGTCACTGTACCGCTGGCCAAGCTGCAGGTGCCATCCCCATATGAACTGAGGTAGGCCACTCCCGCCGGTAGCGGATAGGTCAAGGTCACCCCTGAGGCCGGACCCTGCGCATCGCTGAGGTTCCTCAGTTTGACATAGCACACCCAGTTACCACCGGCATACAGCTTGCTGAGGTTTGCCGTGGGTACGACCGCCATATCGACCGGCTGTGGGTCCCAATGCACTTTCAGGTCAATTTGCTGCGGTGCATACGGCGAGCCACCCATCAGCAAGTAGGCTTGGGAGACGGTGTACTCCGTCTGGCCTGCGCCCTTGAAGCGGAAGCGTACATGTCCTACAGAGCCCGCGGCCACCGGCTTCGGATTCTTGCTGATTCCAAGCCAGGGGATCGGCGAGCTGCCGCAGGGGCTATAACCCGCCAACAGCTCGGAGTTCGATTCTCCGATAAACCCACCAAGGCTGCCACCGATCTTGTAGAAGCCGCAGGCGCTGCCACCACGATAGTAGCTGTTGATGGAGTTCGGCAGCGGTGTCCAAGTATTGTTGCTTGGGGTGTACACGAAGCCCTGGTTGGTGATAGCACCGTTGGTTATACCACCCGATATCAACAAGCCTTGCGATGTGCCAGAGTAGCCCGAAGCCCACAAGCCGCCAGCCGCCACCGGGATGGAGGCGATGGCCGACCAGCTATTGGCAGTCGCATCGTAGGCATAGCCGTCAGCGAACTCACTAGTGGTGGTACCGCCAGCGCAATAGAGCGTGCCTGACACCGCTCCGCAGCTCTCCCATGAGATCGCATGCGGATAGGGCGCCAAGGTCGTCCAACTGTCGGAGGCTGGATCGTAGGACACGACCGGTGTATCGCCACAACTGCTGCCTGTGGGGCAACCGCCGATCAGGAACATCTTGTTGTTCAGCACCGCGACGCCGACACCACCGCCTTCGGGGGCTGGATTATTGGCCCCGGTTGACCAGGTGTTGGTGCTGGGATCGTAAATACGCAAGGTTGCGGTCGGATTGCCGCTCGCATCCCAACCATCCGCGACATACAGTTTGCCGCCGATGAACGCGGAAGCCGGCCTCTCCGATGCCGCCGGCAACGGCGCTATTGCGGTCCAAGTCTGTGCGTTCGGGTCGTAGACATTGCCTGCGGCTGTCGTCGTACCCGAACCATCCACGCCACCGACCGAGTAGACCAAGCCGGTACCTTCATCCGTGGCCACGGCGTTGTCCATGATCCCGCCTGGGTAACCGGTGATGGCAGTCCAAGCCGGGGAACTCGGCGAACCATTCGTGGGACTATCGTTTCCACAAGTCGGATCATAGTTTCCGTTCTTGCCTTGGTTCTGCATCAGCCAAGCCAGGCTGACCGGCGACAGGCGTTGCGTGCAATGCAGCAGGTTCAGCGGGGCACCTTGACCCTGTGACCCTGATGGTGGTGCAAAGTCGAACGTCTGGAAACTGGCGAGTCCATCCGCAGTTCCATTGTTGGCAATTGTAAAGACATTATCCGAGTTTGTGCCCACCATGACATGTATGTCGTAGGAACCCGGTGTGCCAATGAACTCGGGCGCACCCAGCGCGAAGTTCTGGTTAGTCACGCTGTTGTCGGCCACGTTCAGGGTGGCAGTGCCATTGCCATAGCCCGAATCCGAGGCGGTGATGACATCCGATGCATTGGTGTTGCTGAACAGGAAGTACCAGCCCGTGGCCAAGTTCGGATCCGCCGCATTGGTGATGGACTTCGTGGAATTGGACGGTGTATTGCTGTCCGCCACCGTCGCACCCACAAGTCCGGCACGGGTGTTCTGATCCCGCACCCGGCCTGTCACCAAGCCGCCGGAGATCGGCGCGCATCCGGCGCCCAGCAGCACATTGTCGATCTGGGCATACCAGTCCCAGGCGTTGGAAGCGGTGCTGTAGAAATGCCAGCGCAGCTGGAAGGTGCCCGAACCCGGCAGGTACGAGCCGATGTCAACCGAGATATTGCAGCCCGGTGTGGCATACAGCGAACCGCATTCGCCAGTCCCGCCGTTGAATGCCTGGATGTTGGTCCAAGTGGTGCCGCCGTCGGTGGAGATGTCCAGATCAAGTTCACTGGTGCCTAGGAAATCATAGTTAGCCGTATACG
>JBOIBC010000171.1:0-3977 GCA_050739295.1 Gammaproteobacteria bacterium | reverse complement strand
GTCTATCTCACAGTGGCGGCCGATACGAGGGGTCGCATGTCGGGTCTATCTTGTAGAAATCCTTCTGAACCGGCAGGCGCGCTTGGACTCTAACCAGCGCAACTGCATTTCATACCGGCTCGAAGTATATAGGGGCACAGGTCTACGTGCAATTACGCACTATGAATCAACGCCTTGCAAATACTGGTGACTGACCCAGATGGGGCGGCTGCGCGCAAGCCAGCGCATGAAAATGATTGGATTGAGTTTAGAATGGACACGCGCGCGCATGCCAACACCGGTACGCGGTCGGCGCCCACCGTAAGCTCGGAATACCCGCGCACTTATGCAGCACAACAGCACCGAAGGCCAGGAACGGATCACCTCCGGGCCCGTACCGCCGCCTGCAACGCTGGCGCTGCCGTTGCCAGCCAGACTCCTGCGCATGCTGCGTGCCGTCAGTCACCCGCTATATTGGTGGTACGAGCAGAAACTGTTGGCGCAAGTCAGCCACGGTCGTATTCCGCAGCACATCGGCCTGATCCTGGACGGTAACCGGCGCTTCGCGCGCGGCCTGGGACTGGATGCTCGTAAAGGACACGCATTTGGGGTCGAAAAAGTGCACGATCTGCTGGAGTGGTGTCTGGAACTTGGCATCTCCAACGTCACCTTGTTCGTATTCAGCAATGAGAATTTCGAGCGCACACCCGCTGAAGTCGAATATCTGTTCGATCTGTTCGCCCGCGAGAGCCGCAAGCTGATCGAGCATCCGCGCATCCAGGCGCACAAAGTCCGGGTCAAGGTCATCGGCCGGCGCAGCCAGCTGCCGGAAGCGGTCATGCAGGCCTCGGAGGCGCTGGAAAAATCCACGGCCGGACACGACGGTATGTTGTTGAACATCGCCTTCGCTTACGGCGGCCGTGAAGAAATCGTGGATGCGGTCAAGAAGCTGCTGCTGGAAGCGGATTCCGCACACCGATCACCGGCCGAAGTGGCCAAGCATCTCACTGCCGCCCAGATCAGCAATTACCTGTATACCGCCGGCATCCCGGATCCGGATTTCATCATTCGCACCAGCGGTGAGGTGCGCCTGTCCGGCTTCCTGCTGTGGCAGGCGGCCTACAGTGAATATTATTTTTGCGATGCGCTCTGGCCTCTGTTCCGGCGCATCGACTTCCTGCGTGCCATCCGCAGCTACCAGGGCCGGGAACGGCGTTTTGGTAACTGACTGTAGCAACCACAACGGGCACACCGTGTCACAGTCAGTGCAGCGAGTGGGCTCGGAAGTTTTGGTAAAATATCCGTTGCACTCAACGGATAGCCAGGATACTTACCTGTAGCCATTCATTCTTCGGCCGATAAGCCATCGCATTCTTCAGAGTTGAATCGGTGCTTGTTCAGATGTGTGCGCACGCGCGAGAAACCGCCAGGCCGCTTCGACTGCGCCGAGATACAAAATGCCCAGGACCACAAAGCCCATGCTCAGATCCAACTCTCGAACGCCATAGCGCCAACTGAAAAAGCCAACCGCACCGAGAATTGCGGCCAAGCCGATTTCAGCCACAACCACAACACTATCAGGCAAACCGAAGGCCAGCAACAAATGATGCAGATGATCACGCCCGGCGCTGAACGGGCTGTGCTTGTGGAAGGCACGGCGCAACATCGTGCTCACCGTGTCGAGCACCGGCAGACCTAGAATCCACAAGGCCGCGGCCGGCATGACCGCCTGCTGGGGTGCTTGGCTGATGCGGATCGCACACCAGGCGAGCGTAAACCCCAGCAGCATGCTGCCAGCGTCGCCCAGAAAAACAATTTCGCGACGCCATGGAAGCCGCATATTGCACATCAAAAATCCGATCAAGATGCTGGCAAACAATATCAAGGCAATGCTCAGGGCAGTGCGCTGCGTCAACAGCGCAACCAGCAAAAGCCAGAACAGGATTACCAGTGCGACACCACCGGCGAGACCATCCAAACCATCCAGCATGTTGAAAGCATTGATGAGACCCACCATGCAAAATAACGTGAACGGAACGGCCCATAGTCCCGTTTGCACGTCCCCCCAGCCCCAGAGGTTACCCAGGTGCACCAAAAGCGCGTGGCCGAAATACACGGCCACCAGCCCAGCACACACTTGGATGGCCAAGCGCACCCAAACCTTCAGCTCCATCAGATCGTCCAGCAACCCGGCTGCCACCAGCATGGACGCCGCCACGAAATAACCGCCCAATCCGTTCCACTGCGCATTGAACACGAAGCGGGCGAGCACATAGGAGATCGCGAGCACGATCCAGATCGCCAAACCGCCTACCAGCGGTACGGAGACGCGGTGGAGCTTGCGTTCACCGGGAATATCAACCAGACCGAATTTGAATGCCACGGGCCGCAGAATACGGAGCAAAACCACCGTGCCGGTAACGGCCAACAGGTAGAACACCCAGTCATTCGCAGCCATGTCCCGACTCCCCCGATATTCCTTATGCCCAAAATATACGCTGCGGGACCATCCTGAACACCGCAACCAAAGAAGTGCCTAAATTATACATAACATTAAAGGGCGTCCGTCAAACCCCGCCATTCCAAGGCTTCCGCACAGTACAACTTGGGAAACTCTGATTCATTCATTCCTGTCGTACCCGCGAATGCGGGAGCCCAGGAAGATCAAATACCTGGATCCCCGCTTTTGCGGGGATGACGAATAAATGAGAGGTTCCCATGGAGAATTCCGGGGTACCAGGAACCAACCCTCGCTCCTGAGTCCGCGCCTGTGAGAATCCCGAGGCTGATAATTGACAAACACTTATATTCACTTATACTTACACCATGAACCGCATTGACTGGACACCCAAGGCCGTGAAACAACTGGCCCGATTGCCCAAACCAGCTAATGCGGCCATTCGCCGTGCGGTAGGCAGATTGCAAGAATTTCCCGCCACACCGAATGTCAAACGATTAACGGCGCACTCGCCGGCATGGCGCCTGCGTGTCGGGCGCTACCGCGTATTGTTCGAATTCGACGGCGCAGTCAAGATTGTCACCATCGAGGAAGTGAGGAAACGCAATGAACACACGTACTGACATCCAGATTCTGCGCGACAGCTCCGGCCACGCCACTTTCGCGGTGCTGCCGATTGCCGAATACGAGGCGCTGCTGGAACGCGCCCGCGCCACCAAAGCCCACGATGAAGCGCTAATTCCTCATGCGGTGGTCAACCTGATGTTCGACGGTGCCGGCATGAGCGCCGCGCGGGCGTGGCGGGAGCACCTGAACCTGACGCAGAAACAGGTCGCAGCGCGGATGAGCATCTCGCAAGCCGCGCTGGCGCAGATGGAACGCGCAACAACTCCCCGCAAGGTCACACGCGAGCGGCTGGCCGCTGCGCTCGGCATCCGCCCGGAACAATTGGCCACCTGACCGTTGTGCGCCAACTGCCGCGTTCACGGCAACGACGATGCGGACGGAATTCACGAGGTCAGGCCTTGTTCTGATCTATCTCCTTCTGCACCATCCAGATCGCCAAGCCGCCTACCAGCGGTACGGAGACTCGGTGAATCTTGCGCTCACCGGGCACATCAACCAAACCGAATTTGTTTGCCACGGGTCTCAGAACACGGAGTAAAACCACCGTGCCTGCGATGGCTAACAAGTAGAACGCCCAGCCCCCCAAAACCATGCCCGAAATCTCCTGCTGTTCCGTATTTGACGGATCAACGCCGTAGAAACACCCCAGACGCCATACACTCAAAGAAGTCGCTGGTATTGTACATAATATCATTGGATGCTTGTCAAGCCCGGCCTTTCCAAGGCTACCCAAAGATTTGAACTGGAAAACGGGCGCCCGCCTGACCTATCCCCACAAAATCATATCTCAAGCACAGACTTGAGGTAATCTTCGACAAGCTGGCCGGCGTTCTCAAAGCAATCTCTTGGTAATTGTTCCTTGAGGTGTTGAATCACCAGTCTTGCCAAGTAAATACTGGAATAATCGGCGTGC
>JBOIBC010000170.1:0-3990 GCA_050739295.1 Gammaproteobacteria bacterium | reverse complement strand
GTAATACAGTGTCTTGCCGTCAGGCGAGACCAGCGGAAAACCATCCCAGGCATTGTTTGCAGCGGTGAGATTTTTCGGTTTCGCGGAGCCATTCGCCGGCACCGAATAGATGTCGAAGTTGGTGGTCCAAGCCTCGCTGGAGCCGCCAATCTTGGTATCGAAATAAACGGTTTTGCCATCCGGCGAGAACGCGTATTCAGCATCGCTACCTTCGGGTTTGGAGGGGATGTCACCGTCAATGTCGTGTGTCAGCCATAGTGGCTGGCCCTCAAGTTTTCCATTCGCGCCCAGTGTGGCGATGAACAGCTGGGAACGGCGACCGTCCATCCAGACATCCCAGTGACGGATGAAAAGGCGCGTGTAAATACGGCCTGTGGCCTTGTCGGCGGCAGTGGCGTCCAGCCGCGATTTGGTGCAGGCGAGATCCTTGCAGTTAGTGAATACATCAATGGACAGGAGTACGTGCCGGCCATCGGGTGACAATTTGTAATTATTGATGTTCAGCGGCAACGCGCTCACCTTCTCAGGTGCGCCGCCGTCAACAGCCACGCACCACAACTGGGTAGAGCCGGATTTATCCGAAAGAAAATACAGGGTCTTGCCGTCCGGCGAGAAACGCGGACTGTTACCGATCATCAGTTTTTGCGGCTGGGCACCGGGTTTGTTCAGGTCCATTACCCAGACACTGGTGATGCCTTGGTTGGCAGCAAAATCGGTTTCACGCACTGCGAACGCCGCTTCTGAGTTGTCCGGTGAAAGTTGCGGATCGCTGACCCGGTCCATCATCACCAGATCACGGGCATTGAAAGGGTGGGGCGCATCGGCGGCGTAGGCTGGGGTTATGGCCAGCAGCAGTGCCAACGTAGCAAACAATGATTTCATGAGTGTTACTCCCGAAAGAAAACCTGGCAGGTCCGGCACGGTATAGGCTCACGGAGTGAAAGGCAAGAGCACGGTGACAAGCGCCGTGGTCCCGGATAGATTGCGGGGGGTAATCGCGGATTTCCTTGAGGTATCGACCGAATCCAAACAAGCGATAACAAAAATGCCGGAGTTAGCAGACTCACCTCAAGCTGCGCAAGAAGGGTATTTTAACCAGCAAAAGTAGGTTGGGCTAAGCCCTTCGGCGTCGCTCAGGACAGGCGCAACGATGCCCAACATCCGAGAACCGTTGGGGTTCGTTGTGCTCACCGCCAACCTACATGAGCAGTTTGGTGAGGGTCATCTGCTCGGCCGCGGTCAGGCTCTCACCATTATTCTTGGCAGATTGATAATGTGTGAGTGCCTCTTTATGATCGCCAGTTTTATCGAGTGCTTGGCCCCACGCAAGTTCGAGTGCGCCCCAGCCGGGAGTGTACTTTGAGGCGTCGGCATATTTCTCGATGGCTTCTTTATAGTTGCCTTGCGCGACCAGGGCCTCGCCCCAGTATTTCAGCGGATCGCACCAGTGCGGACCGCGCTGGTTGGCCTCCTGGAATTTCTCGATGGCACCCTGGTAATCCTTGTGACGCAGCAGCGCCATGCCCCAGCTTTGATAGGCTTGGGGCAAGGATGGTGCGAGATTCACGGCGGTTTGATAATCCTGCTGTGCTTGGGTCCAATTGCCACGGTGATCAGCGATGTCGCCTTTGAAGCGATAGCAATCCACAAAGTGGCCGCCGTTTGCAATCGCCGCATCGGCTTTATTCGAGTGACCGGTCATTTCCTCGGCGAGCCCAAGATAACAGCTTGGGTTGGAAATATAGTTAACCCGCCATGTCGGAAACTGAGTGGAAAGTGTCCCCACCATTTCGAGATCCGCAGCTGCCTGCGGATAACTCTGCTGATCCAAGGCCATGAGACCCTGCACGTAATGCGTCTGGAAGATTACATAGTGGTTGTTGCCCGCACCGGGGGCGGTGTTCAAGGTGAACTCTGACTGACGATCTGCGTGCATGCGTGCAAGTATCTGTGCATCGAAGATTGCGTCTGCAACAGTTACACCCACGCCGCCGTGGGCAGCTTCATCGGCCAGGTACTCGTGGTGAACCGCCGGCAGGTCCATACGCAGGGTATCCAGGTGGGCGTAACCCAAGCCCGGTACAAGGGTGGCATACCCAAAACCCCGATGAGCGAGGTGTTCCATGCTGACGCCGGCCTGGTAGGCCGCTTCTTCCTCACCGAGCTGCTGCTGCCAAAATCCCAGACCGAAGCCGGCAAGCCAAAAGTTGGGATCGAGGCGCACGGCCTCGCGGTCTTTATCCGCTGCTTCGGTGTACTGATTCAAATTAGCGAGCGCATTAGCCCACTCGTGCAATAACCAGGGCTTTTCCCTGGCGGATGCTGAGATGTAGGCTGTCTGTACTAGGGCCAGAGCCTCGGTATTCCGGCCGTGTCTTTCAAGATAGGCTCCAAACAAATAGGGTTCGGCTTGGCCATAAACGTACTCGGCGGCCTGGGTGAGCAGTGTCGGCAGAGCGTTCGGTACCGCCGTGAAAGTCTTGGCGGCAAGCCCGGTACCGCGCACCGTGAGTGCGATTTGTTTGCCCTGCTGCACTACATCGCCGTTGATCTGGATTTCATGGCCGAGCCAGTTGTGCAGAGTGCGACTGATGTCACCAAGCGAGATATGCACGTCTGGAACCTGTAAGCGAATGTTATTGCTCCAGGTGTCCTGTAAGTTGCGTGCCACCTGAGACGTGTGCGTATCTGTCTGAAGAGCCTGTAACTGGTCCAAAAAAGCGCTCGCCACCACGGCGCCACTGTTGCCTTGGGCCACAAACGACGGTGGCACCTGAAACTGGTTCACTACCACGGATTGATCCGTAGCGGCGGAATATACCGCATAGCCAATTATTCCGAGGACAGCTAATGCGATGAGACTCAGCACGCCCTGATACACTGAGCGCAGGCGGTCGTGCAGCCGCTGGGTGTGCAGCTGTTTGTGCTGCGCCCGCAAGGCGTGGCTCTGGAGCTTCAGGTTCTCGGCATGCAGATCGTGCAGCGAGGCTTCGCGCTCAAGCTGGGCTTGCTGAGTTTTGATATGCCCCTGCTGGGCTTTGGCGAGCGCGATCTGCTCGTCCAGATAGCTGGCCGTACGCGCCGCCATCTCGGGATTTTTGCCGGCTTCACCCAGAGCCATCGTCTCGGTAAAGTCCTTATCGCTCTTTTGAGTGTGGTCGTTCATGGATCAGCCCCGAGTCCCTTAACCGAGGCGGTAGCTTACTCCCGGCAGCGGGCGAAACGGAATATCCATCAGGAAATAGGTCATAAATACAGCCTACAGCTACTGAACTATCCCGCGCACTGCCGGGCTCGGCTATTATCTACATTGACTATTTCGCAATAATCCGGTTTCTGGAGAATCCCATGTCCAAAGGTACGCACGATTATCGCGACGATCCGCGCAACGCGGATATCAAAATCAGCATCAATGGTGAATTGTTCCCGCGCGCAGAGGCCAGGGTCTCGGTTTTCGACAGCGGTTTCGTATTGGGCGACGGCGTGTGGGAAGGACTGCGTCTGCACGATAGCGGTCTGCCGTTTCTGGAGATGCATCTTGACCGGTTGTACGATGGCGCGAAAGCCATTGATATGGACATTGGCCTGACACGTGCTGTATTGACGCAGCACATAGTAGATGTGCTACGCGCGAATCACATGCGCGATCATGTGCACATCCGCCTGATGGTGACCCGCGGTGTGAAGGCTACGCCACATCAGGACCCGCGCTTCGTGATTTCGCCTGCCACTATCGTGATCATTGCGGAATACAAGGAACCGCTGCCGGCCACAGTGGAGCGGGGCATACGATTGTTCACCGTACATGTGCGCCGTGGAGCGCCGGATGTGCAGGACCCGAAGCTCAACAGTCATTCCAAGCTGAACTGCATCCTGGCTTGTATCCAGGTCAGCAAAGCCGGTTATGACGAAGCCCTGATGCTGGATCCATTGGGTTTCGTGGCGACCTGCAATTCCACACATTTCTTCATCGTACGCAAAGGCGAAGTC
>JBOIBC010000169.1:0-4018 GCA_050739295.1 Gammaproteobacteria bacterium | reverse complement strand
GGGTATGGCAGGACGTTATTCAGGAATGCTCCAGCATCCTGTCAGGAGAAACGGAAAGCACGCATGCCAATCACTACTGCCGTTGTTCCGGAAATCGGCAATACCCAGTTCGAACTGCAGGTCAAGGCGGAGCAGACCAACCTGCTGTTTCACTTCGGGCGCTGGATAGACATTTCCGCGGCTATCGGCGCCGTGGTGTTGTCATTGTTGTTCTGGGACAGCCTCGATCACGACATACTCAAGGCCTGGACTGCATACGTGATCGTGATCTGCGCGATCCGTTTTGCCATCAGTTGGAGATTCGGGCGTTCCACTATTCAGGTGGAAAAACACAAACTCTGGGAATACATCTATCTGACCGGCACTTTGTTGTTGGCGTTCGGCTGGGGCGCTGCCGGCGGACTGATTTTCCATTCCGGCTCCAGCATGTACGAAGCATTCATCGCACTCCTGCTTGCCGCCATGGCTGCCATCGCGGTGCCGGCGTTCGCGGCGAATCTCTTCCAGTATCTCGCGTTCCTGATTATCACCTTGTTGCCGTTGACAATGCGGATGTTCTATCAGTTCACAGATGTGAGCCTCGTCATCGCCGTAGTGTGCGGGCTGGTGGGCATCCTGCTGGCATTGACCGCCTATCGCACGCACAAGCAAATGCTCGATGGGTTGCGCCTGCGATTTTCCTATGCCGGAATGATGGAGGAACTCACCAGTCATGTATCGGAGCGCACGCGTGTCGAAACCCAGTTGCGACAAGGCGATGAGCGTATGCGCCGCCAGAGCGATTCCCTGCTGGAGCTGGCGCGTGAATCGAGCATCGCAGCAGGTGACATCAGCGGTGCACTCAAGGCGATTACCGAGAAGGCCGCCGATGCGATGCGCTGCGGCCGCATCAGTGTGTGGTTTCTGGATGAGGCGGCGGCGGTTCTGCGCTGCATGCATGTCCTCGCGGATGGCAAACATACCCGGCCGTCCTACCGATTCGAGCGTGATCAATGCAAGCCGCTTTTCGACGCCATGAAGGAAACACGCACTTACGCCATTGATGACGTGAACAAGGATGCGCGCGCGGCACCGCTCATGAAGAGTTACCTCAGGCCCAACGGTGTTACCGCGCTATTGGGCGCACCCTTCCGCCAGGGCGTGAGGGTACGTGGCATCATTCTGCATGAATATACCGAAGGCGAGCGGGAGTGGACGCGCGATGAAGCCAACTTCGCGAGTTCCTTGTCTGACTTCGTGGCACTTGCGATGACCGCCTATGACCGACGTGAGGCGGAAAGCAAACTGCGCGAGCTGGCGAATTATGACCGTCTCACCGGCTTGCCGAACCGCGCGTTATTCATGGACCGCATGACGCAGATGCTCGCCAAGGCACGGCGTGCGCAACAGCGAGTCGCTCTACTTTTTATTGACGTGGACCGCTTCAAGAGCATCAATGATTCCCTGGGTCATCAGGCGGGTGATCTGGTGCTGCGCACCATCGGCAAACGACTGATTGAGTGCGTGCGTGACGCCGATTCAGTAGCACGGCTGGGCGGCGACGAGTTTACTGTGATCATTGACCAATGCGAGAACATCGAGGCAATCAGCATAATCTGTGATCGCATCCTGGCGGAAGTCATGAAACCCATTTTGCTGGGCCAGACTGAGGCTAACCTGAGTTGCAGTATCGGCATCAGCCTGTTTCCGAATGATGGCAAGGATGTAGAGGTATTGCTGCAAAATGCCGACAGCGCCATGTACAAGGCCAAGGATCACGGACGCAACAACTATCAGTTCTTTACCCAGGACATGCACGCCAAAGCCATGCTGCACCTGTCACGGGAGAACGCACTGCGCAAGGCGCTGCAGCGCAATGAAATGGTGCTGCATTACCAGCCACAATTTGACGTGCGCCAGGGCGGGATCATCGGTGTGGAGGCGCTGGTGCGCTGGCAGGATCCGGAATGGGGACTCATCTGGCCGAATGAATTCATCCCGCTGGCGGAAGAGACCGGGCTGATCGTGCCACTTGGCCAATGGGTCATGCAACAAGCCTGTCTACAGGCGAAGCAATGGAATGAAATCATGGATGGCCGGCATTTTCACATGGCCGTGAACCTGTCGGTACGGCAGTTCGTCACCGAAAACCTGCTGGATTTCGTGCGCGAGGCACTGCAGGAATCGAACTTGAGACCGGATATCCTGCAATTGGAGATCACCGAAAGCATGGTGATGCGCGACATAGATACAAACGTGAAGCTGCTGAAACAGCTCAAGGAACTGGGCGTCCGCATCGGTCTGGATGATTTCGGCACCGGACACTCATCGCTCTTGTACCTTAAACGGCTGCCAGTGGATGTGGTGAAGATTGATCGTGCTTTTGTAACGGATATCGCCAGCAGCAATTATGACACCGCCATCGTGCACTCGATAATTTCACTGGCAGAGAGTCTGAAACTGGAAGTCATCGCCGAAGGCGTGGAGACCGTGCAGCAGATGGAACAACTGAAAGAACAGGGCTGTTGCAAGATGCAGGGATATCTGTTCAGCGCTCCGCTAGAGCTGGATCAGTGCGACCGGTTGATACGTGGCCAGCCCGATTTCGAAGTTTAGGGTACAAATTCAAAACGCATGGACAGGTCAATGGCGCGCAGGTGTTTCGTGAGGGCACCCACGGAAATATAATCCACGCCGGTTTCCGCTACTGCCCGCACATACTCCAAGTCTATACCGCCGGAGGCTTCCAGTTTGGCCCGGCCGGCGGTTATACGTACCGCCTCGCGCAGGTTTGGTAGATCGAAGTTGTCCAATAGCAGGATGTTGGCGCCGACCGCGAGCGCTTCGCGCAGTTGTTCCAGGTTTTCCACCTCCACTTCCACCGGCACTTTTGTGTCCCGGCCGCGCGCTGCCTTTACCGCTGCCGTGATGCTGCCGGCCGCCGCGATGTGGTTTTCCTTGATGAGGATACCGTCGAAAAGTCCCATGCGGTGGTTGGTCGCGCCGCCGCAGCGCACGGCGTATTTCTGTGCGCTGCGCAAGCCCGGCAGGGTTTTGCGCGTGTCCAGGATCACAGCTCGTGTGCCTTTGATGGTTTCGGCATAACGGTGCGCGATCGTGGCGGTGCCGGACAGGGCCTGCAGAAAATTGAGTGCGGTGCGCTCGCCACTCAGCAAACCACGCGCCGGTCCTTGCAGCCGGCACAATATCTGATCAGCACTGATGGAATCACCGTCGTGCACTTTCCATTCGACACGTATGCGTTCATCCAGTTGGCGAAAAACTTCCTCGAACCAGGCACTGCCGCAGATGATCGCCGGCTCGCGGGAAATCACCTGGCCACGGGCCCGGGCGTTTGCGTCAATCAACGCAGCCGTGAGGTCGCCGTCGCCGATATCTTCGGCCAGTGCGTGCCGTACGCTTGCGGAAATATCGTTTGGCAGCGTGAATTCCATGGGTGCCGCATTATACGTTCCGGCACGCGACTTGCGCCGCACTGCACGCAGGTTTAGACTAAGTCCAGCTTTCAGGGCCGTGTGCCGGAGCATTCCGGTCCACTCCGCGGTCCTTTCACGCAAGATTCAATCAGGAGACGATCATGACGCACGAATTGCCCAAGTTGCCTTACGCGCTGGATGCATTGGCGCCGCATATTTCCAAGGAGACCCTGGAATTTCATTACGGCAAGCACCACAAAACCTACGTGGACAAGCTGAACAGCCTCATCCCCGGCACTGAATTCGAAAAGGCCTCGCTGGAAGAAATTGTGAAGAGGGCCAAAGGCGGCATGTTCAATCAGGCCGCGCAGGTGTGGAATCACACTTTTTACTGGCACAGCCTCAGTCCAAAAGGCGGCGGTCAGCCCAACGGCGCCTTGGCCGAAGCTGTCAAGAAATCCTTTGGCTCCTTCGAAGCCCTGCAAAAAGAATTCAGCGAAAAAGCCGCAGGCGTGTTTGGTTCCGGCTGGGCCTGGCTGGTGAAGAAACCTGACGGCAAGCTTGCCGTACTGCAAACCAGCAATGCGGAGAATCCATTGACC
>JBOIBC010000168.1:0-4026 GCA_050739295.1 Gammaproteobacteria bacterium | reverse complement strand
AACTCAAGCAGTATATGCAGAACAAGAACGGCACATCACCAAAAGCCAGCCCGCCGCCGGGGACGTGATTCCCCATTCCGGATTCTGAGGATCAGGCTTTGAGCCGATAGCCGGTGCGGAATATCAGATACACGATGCCGAGACACACCAGCATGAACAACAGCGTCACGCCCAGACTGGCGGCCAGACTCACGTCCCCCGAATCGTAGAAGCTCCAGCGGAATCCGCTGACCAGATACACCACCGGATTGAACAGCGACACTGTCTGCCACACCGGCGGCAGCATCTTGAGAGAGTAGAAACTGCCACCCAGGAAGGTCAGCGGCGTCAATATCAGCATCGGCACCAGCGAAAGCTTTTCGAAGTTGTCGGCCCAGATGCCGATGATGAAACCCAACAGGCTGAAGCTGAGCGAGGTCAGCACCAGAAACAGCACCATCCAGAACGGGTGATGGATCTCCAGGTGCACGAACAGGGTCGCGGTGGCCAGGATGATGGCTCCCAGGATGATGGACTTGGTGGCGGCGGCGCCCACGTAACTCAACACTGCCTCGAAGGGCGATACCGGCGCCGACAGCAGCTCATAGATGGTGCCGATGAATTTAGGAAAATAGATGCCGAAGGAAGCGTTCGAAACGCTCTGGGTCAGCAGCGACAGCATGATGAGACCGGGGACGATGAAGGCACCGTAGCTGATGCCGTCCATGTGGGTGATGCGCGAACCAATGGCCGAGCCGAACACCACAAAATACAGCGAGGTGGAGATCACCGGTGCCACGATGCTCTGCACCAGGGTGCGGCGCATGCGCGCCATCTCGTAATCGTACAAGGCGCGTACCGCGTAGATATTCATGCGTGACCGCCCACCAGCTTCACAAAGATTTCTTCCAGCGAGCTTTGTTTGCTGTTCAGATCATTGAAACGGATGCCCAGCTTGCTGAGGTCGGCGAGCAGGGCGGTGATGCCGGTGCGCCCAGCCTGGGTATCGTAGGTGTACACAAGCTCGTTGCCATTATTCTGCAGTTCCAATTTATAACCCGCCAATTCGTTGGGCAGCTTCGCAATCGGTTCGAGCAAGTGCAGGACCAGCTGTTTCTTGCCCAGTTTGCGCATCAATTCGGCTTTGTCCTCCACCAGAATGAGTTCGCCCTTGTGGATGACGCCGATGCGATCCGCCATGTCTTCCGCTTCTTCGATGTAATGTGTGGTCAGGATAATAGTCACGCCGCTGGCGCGCAGCTTCCTGATCAGTTGCCACATCTCGCGCCGCAACTCCACATCCACGCCGGCGCTGGGTTCGTCCAGAAACAGCACCGTGGGTTCGTGGGCCAGCGCCTTGGCGATCAACACGCGCCGTTTCATGCCGCCGGACAGCGTCATGATGGGGCTATTGCGCCGCTCCCACAGCGACAGTTCGCGCAATACCTTTTCGATATGCTGCGGGTCTTTGGGTTTGCCGAACAGCCCGCGGCTGAGACTGGCAGCGCCCCAGACCGTGGCGAAGGCGTCGGTGGTGAGTTCCTGCGGCACCAAACCGATGATGGAGCGGGTCTGGCGGTATTCCAGCACGATGTCATGCCCGGCCACCCGCACCTGGCCTGCGCCGGGATTCACGATGCCGCAGATGATGTTGATGAGCGTGGTCTTGCCGGCGCCGTTAGGCCCCAGCAGCCCGAAGATTTCGCCGCGGCGGATCTCCAGGTTGATGTTGTTGAGAGCCTGATAGCCGGAGGCATAAGTTTTGGATAAATTGGAGATCGAGATGATCGCCTCGGCACCTGCTGCGTTTGCAGCCGGGACATTGACGAGGTTGCGCACATGGCGGCCAGTCTCCTTATGTTCGAGGTTATCTTGCATGGCTTCCGTCTGAGGTCGGGGGGCTTAATAATACGGGACAACCCGGAATTTTACTTGTCATCGAAAACGCAACGAATAAGGGGGCCCACGTGAAATCCTTCCCGCCCATCGCAGTCGCGTTGTCTGGTCTTTTGATTCTGGCTGTAGCCATGGGCATCGGCCGTTTCGCTTTCACGCCCTTGCTGCCGATGATGGAGAAAGACGCAGGTGTGTCTATCGCCTTGGGCGGCTGGCTCGCGGCGGCTAATTACGTGGGCTATCTTCTGGGTGCGATCTCGGCCATCCGCTTGCGCTTTGCGCCGGTGCGGATCATCGTCTTTTCTCTCGCGGCCATTGTCATCTTCACCGCAGTCATGGGCTACACCGGCCAGCCGGTGCTGTGGCTGCTATTCCGCGGGCTCGCCGGCGTAGCGAGTGCCTGGGTGCTGGTGTTCGCTTCCGCGTGGAAACTTCAGCGGCTCGCGGCGGCGCAAGCCTCGCACCTCAACGGCGTGGTGTTCGGTGGCGTGGGCGCCGGCATCATGCTTGCCGGTATTTTATGCATGGCCTTCCAGGGCATGGACTGGTCTTCCGCCGTGTCCTGGCGTGCGCTCGGAGTGGCGGCACTGCTGCTGAGTGTGTTGGCGCTGCCCGCACTTCTGGAGCACGCACCGGCCGCGATTGAAGTGCCGAAGGCGGGGAGCTACGCATCGCACGGTGGTTCCACAGTCGTGGTGATCAGTTATGGCGTCTTCGGTTTCGGCTACATTATCCCCGCCACTTTTCTGCCGGCCATGGCGAAGCATCTGGTTCCGGATCCGGCGATATTCGGCTGGGCGTGGCCCGTGTTCGGTTTGGCGGCGCTCGTGTCCACACTCATCGCCGGGCGGTTATTTGCGCATTTCTCCAATCGCGCTGTGTGGGGCGCGTGTCATCTCATCATGGGTGTCGGTACGGTGTTGCCGGTGCTGGTGCCCGACATGGCCGGTATCCTGCTCGCCGCTTTGTGCGTGGGCGGTACCTTCATGGTGGTCACCTCCGCGGGCCTGCAGGAGGCGCGACGCCTGTCGCCCCATGCCCCTGCGGTGCTGATGGCGAAGATTACCGTAGCCTTTGCCATTGGCCAGATACTGGGGCCCGTGTGCGTGAGCCTTGCGCCCGCCGGAGCCAAGAGCCTCGATACCCTGCTGGCAGTCGCTGCGGCGCTGCTTATCCTGAATGGACTTTACCTGCTGCGTATCCGCAGGACGGATTGAGCGGGTACTGATGTAAAGAGAAATGGGGAGCCCGCTCGGTGTTGTAAACTACATTTTGTACATGACAGCTTATTTTCAATTAGTCACTGAAGAATGCGGAGATCATCGTGAAATGTCCTAAATGCAATTCGGACCTGACGTCCACGATCCGGCACAAACTCAAGGTCAACTACTGCCCCTCCTGCAAAGGCATGTGGCTGGAGCATCAGGAGCTCGGGCAACTGGAAGACGAAGCCTTTGATTTTGGCGACGACATCAAGGGTACCCTGGCATTCAAATCCACATCCACCACCGCCAAATGCCCCGAATGCAATTCACTCCTGCAGAAATTCAATTACCGCTTCTACGATATGGAGATGGAGTTCTGCCCGAACCAGCATGGTTACTGGCTGGATGCGGACGAAGACGACCGGGTGCTGGAGCTGATGAAGAAAGAGGAAAAGGATTACGAACGCAAGGTGCTCGCGGAAGATCAGTGGGGCAAGACCTTACATCGTCTGCGTTCTCACTCGTTTCTCAGCAAAGTGCGGGATCTGTTTCACTGAGCCGATTTGTTTTTCATTTATGGGCGTTCTCTGCCACGCGATGCTGGCGCATATTCAAACTTACCTCTGCGATATTACATCGGCACGTACACTGCTTGGCCTGAGAATGGGTTTTAATCACGTTATGTAATTTGTATCCCTAATAGCGAAGGACTAGTATCTGTAGCGCGAATAAGGAGGTTCCATGAACACATCACTCACCCGTCCCCTGCAGATTCTCATTTTCACCCTGGTTGCGTTTTTGATCGCGGTCATCGTCTGGCTGTTCTACTGCCATTGCTACCCCACACGGCAGCACAATCCAGGCGAGAGCCGGACTTCGTTTAACGCTTCCCTACCGTCGAACCACGTTTCGGGGGGCAAATATCCACACTTCAACCCTCCCAAGG
>JBOIBC010000167.1:0-4032 GCA_050739295.1 Gammaproteobacteria bacterium | reverse complement strand
GCAACAATGGGGGCGGCCCGTGCCCTGGAGGCTTGGCGAGCGTCACGACCAATTTCACGGACAACATGCTGACCGCGTCCAACGACACGGACAATCCCTACAATGTCGCGACGTTCGGGACCTCCTGTTATGACACCGTGCTCGAATCGGACTGGGGTAACCCCATGAACCCCGCGCAGGAGAATTGCAAGACCATAACCATCCACAATATTATATATTCTGGCACCATCACGGATCCGGACGGACTTATCGGGACCTATTGCAGTTCATTTATCGCCGAAGCGGTCTTGAACGGTTCGGCCCAACTTAGCTACCATACAGTCACCAACGGTGGCGCCACATATAATAAAATCCAATACAATAAGAACACGAAGACGTTCTACGGCGTCGGCGTAATTACAGGCGCGGACAATACTCCGGTGGTCGCGAACCAGACGGTGGCGCGAAATCGGGCCATCATCCCGGTTCACAACAGTTACATCGACCTGGATCAGGTCGGCACCGGACTCCTGGCTAACGATATCTTCGGCACCAACACCGGCCACAACAGCGGTTATCGGATCGATCTCTACAAAGGCACCGGCATGCGGGTCTGCGATGGCTTCCAAAACATCATAACGGTGGGCGCCTGCGAGACGGCGCAAGGGGAAACATGTCCAGCGAGTGCACTACAATGAAGGAGAGTACCGTGAAACAGATCATCTCGATGGTGTTGATGCTGGCCCTGATGTTGGTGTCCGCGGGCACCATCGCCGCCGGCGACCAGATAGACACGGTCATCCTCAAGAAGAACAGTGACATCTATCTTTCAGTCGGATCGGGGCCGATGGTGCGGCTTACCCATGACGGTATCCCCAAGAGTTACCCGCGATTTTCGAAGGACGGCTCCATGATCGCATTTATCGAGAAATCCGACCGCGCCGCCTTGGACATGATCCTCGTCATCAATCGGCAGGGGCGGGAACTGTACCGCGTCTATATCCATCCGGAGCAGGCAGTCGGAGCACAGGCAGCGGATAGTGGCTTCGGTGGAATGCGCTACGTGGAAGAGATGGAGTGGCTGAATAATTCGCGCATCGTGGTCGGCGGCGACATCAACCCATCAACGTCTGAAAACCTCATCTATGATCTGCCGCCACATGGCTTACCAGAGGAATTCAACCCTGAGGGTGGAGAGACCTATTCTCCAGACGGCAAGCACTTCGCGTACGAGGACGGCATGCCACACTTCACGCCGGCGGACGAGCAGATGCCTACCTTGAACGTTGACAACAAGGCTGTCTATCCCACTTCACATAGTCAGATCACATTCATTTCCGCGCCGCGCTGGTCTCCCGACAGCCGCATGCTTGGAGTGTTGGTACGGGATTCCCATAGCGGCTCGCTGAAACTCGTGATCTGGCACGTTGGCGGCACCGTCACCACCGCCCTTATGCCGACCACCGGAGCCAGCCTGGCGCTCCTGCCAGACGCCAACACCAGTGCTTATCACGCGGACGTGTACTATGCCAACGGTGGCTGGGTTGTGAAATCCATAGGTCAAGGCGGAATGAGTCCTACGGGTCAGGCCGAAGTGAGCACCACAGGCCAAGGCGGAGCATGGCAATTGTCGGCCGATGGCCAGAGTTTTCAGCCTCTTCAAGGCGCGGCACCGCCTGATCCGATGGTGGCGGCGCGCGCGCTGCGACAAAAGCTTGAGCGTGATGCCAGGGTATCGGGGGCGTACTACGGTATGGATTTCTGGTGCAAGAGTTGCGCTTTACTCGCCTTACCTGAATAGATCGCTGACGCACGGCATAATAACGGCCTCGTTTGGCGTTCCTGTCGCCAGTTGGCCGATAGCAGGGGATACAGACCGCCGTCAAGGAGTGGATTATCGGCCGCACCCGGTACTATATCTGTGTCGCCAATGATGAAGTGGCGAGGGATACTGCTGTGCGAGAAGAGGAATCGAATGCGCATCCGAAAAACCACACACATCATGCAGATCGCTGGACTATGCGCCGCGCTGGTTTCATCTAGCGCCTGCGTGGCAACCAGTACGGCAGCCGCACCGGTCGTCCACATCCTTCACACCAAGCAACTTCTCACCCTGAGTCTCGCCCAGGCAAACTCTGCCGTAGCGTCAGCAAGCCACGGCCGAGCACACGTCCTCAAAGTGTTTCCCGGTCCGGACGGGCTGATCGGCGCGGTTATCGAAGGGCCGTCAAAGACGCTTGGCATTGCGTGGCTCACACCACACGGTAACGCGGTGCTGAGTGGAGACATGCTGATTGGTCCCGGCGGCACCGACCTCAACAAGGAGGCGATGTTCTCGCAGGGGCTGCTGTTGCGCCCCGCCCCGGCGCTTGAGCAGGCGGCGGCGCCAGCCGCCCGGGGAATCTTGGTTGGGACGACCGGACCGCGAATCACCGTGTTCTTTGACCCGAACTGCATCTACTGCCACCGGCTTTACCTCGACTTGGCGCCCCAGGTGGCCGCCGGCAAGGTGCGCGTGCGCTATGTGATTGTCGGGGTGCTCAAGGAGAGCAGCCTACCGCGCGCCGCGTCAATACTAGCCGCCAAACATCCGGTGCAAGCGTTGAATCTCGACGAGGCCGATTTCGATGTAAAGACCGAGGAAGGTGGCTACCCGGTCGCCTCCGCACTCGATCCCGCATTGAAACGCGGCGTCGAGGCAAACAACAGACTGTTCAGTCGTGCGGGCTTCGATGGCACGCCGACAATTCTTTACTGTGCCAAAGCGACGAAGGACGTCCAGGTACTCACCGGTATCCCGACAGACATCATGACCTTTGTGGCCAGTGCGGGCGACGGTGCTGCCAAAGCGTGCGAATGAAGGTACTTCGGACTCGAGGCCACGCCTCACATTAACTTGTTGTCATCGGGCTGCCAGAGAGCGGACGGTCGCGACCGGCAGCAACGGGTCGGGAGAAGGCAATCCCGAAATCAACTCTTCCCTGCCGGTCTGGCATTTCCCGCCTGCGACAGCAGCGAGCCCACCATCGCCGACAGATCGCCCATGTTGGCCGGCACCACGGTCACGGTGGAATTCTTGGCGATGAGTCCCCACTGCTGCACCCACTGCTGGCCAAGCTGGTAATGTAATGCGTCGGCGCCGCCTTCGCCGGCTACGGCTTTACCGATGTCTGAAATTGCTTTTGCAGTCGCTGCCGCTACGGTGGCGATGGCCTGGCCCTGGCCGTCGGCCCGTAGGATGGCCGATTGACGTTCACCCTCCGCGTTGTTGATCTGGCTCTGCTTCTGGCCTTCTGACTGGTTGATGGCCTGTTGGCGATCACCTTCGGATTTGGCAATGGCAGCGCGCTTCTGGCGCTCGGCGGTGAGCTGCAATTCCATGGCGCGCTGGATCTCGTCGGGCGGCGTAAGGTTGCGGATCTCGTAACGCAGCACTTTCACGCCCCAACTGGTGGCGGCTTGGGTGAGCACGTCGACCACGCCCTTGTTCAAGATGTCGCGTTGTGACAGGCATTCATCTAGCGCCAGCTTGCCGACTTCCGCACGCATGGTGGTCTGTACCAACTGCACCACGGCGGTGATCACATTGCTGGTGCCGTAGGCGGCGTTGCGCGCATCCGTAATCTGATAGTAAAGCACGCCGTCCACCGACAGGCGGGTGTTGTCCTTGGTGATACACACCTGCTCGGGCACGTCCATGGGAATCTCGCGCATGTCGAAGCGGTACGACACGCGATCGAAAAACGGCACGATGATCTGGATGCCGGAGGTCAACACGCCATGGAACTTGCCCAGGCGCTCGACGACCCAGGCTTGTTGCTGCGGCACGATGCGCACCGCACGGACGATCATGACCACGGCCCACAGGACGATGAGCAAACCGATGATTGCTGAAATGGAAATACCCATGAAAACTCTCCTTAATTGGCCTATGTATTATTGTCAGCCCGTGGACTTGATGCGCAGCCGCGCGCCATCACGCGCCACCACTTGGGCGCGCGTGCCGATCTGCGGTTGACCGCTGCCCTCCCACACCGCTTCCCACAGGGAATC
>JBOIBC010000166.1:0-4055 GCA_050739295.1 Gammaproteobacteria bacterium | reverse complement strand
CATGTCGGCGCTGATCATCAGAATCATCGTGTCCTACCTGCTGGGCTCCTGCATCGGCAGCCTGATCGTGGGCAAGCTGTACGGCGGTGTGGATATTCGCACGCAGGGCAGCGGCAATGCGGGCAGCACCAATGCGCTGCGCACCCAGGGAAAAGTTTTCGCCCTGTGGGTGATGCTCATAGACACGGGCAAGGGCGTGCTGGCTGCCGGTGTGGTGCCGCATCTGTTCGCATCCAGCCACCTGCTCGCCATTGGCTGGAGTGCCGCGGTCTGCGGTGCCGCCGCCATGCTGGGGCATGTGTTCCCGATATTTTTCCGCTTTCATGGAGGCAAAGGCATGGCCACGTTTCTCGGCGTGCTCCTGATGCTGTCCTGGCCGGCGTTGATTGTCGCCGTGATCGTGTGGGCGTTGGTGCTGATATTGAGCGGCTACGTGGGACTCGCGACTATTCTGGCCGCCTGCTCGGTGCCGGTCTATGCGGTGATCGTTCTGGGGGATGGTGCGCCGCTGTTCTGGTTCGGACTCGTCATGGCGCTGTTTATCCTTTATACCCATCGCAGCAATATCAGACGTCTTCTGTCCGGTACGGAGCACCGTTTCGAGCGCGCCATGTTGCTGCGCCGACTGCGCTGACAGTCCGCAGGTACTAGCGCGCCGTGTCGCAAACTTCTCACGCCATCATCCGCACGCTCGCTGACGGCGCGTTTCATTCCGGTGAGCAGCTCGCGCGTGCATTGCGCATCAGCCGCAGCGCTGTCTGGAAACACGTGCACCAGATCAAATCCCAAGGTCTCGAGGTGTTTTCCGTACCGGGACGCGGCTACCGGTTGGCGACGCCCATGCAGCTACTCGACGAAAAACAAATACGTGCGGGGCTCGCACCGGCTAACCGGAAACGCCTGCCTGCACTTGCAATCCTGGATCAGGTTGATTCCACCTCCACCTGGCTCATGGCGCAACCGCTGCAATTTCCGGCCGTGTGTCTTGCAGAATGGCAGACCGCCGGCCGCGGCCGCCGCGGTCGCCAATGGATATCGCCGTTCGCTGCCAACTTATATATGTCGCTCGGCTGGCAGTTCGACGATCTGCCGCCGGGGTTTACCGCGCTCGGTATGGTAGCGGCCATCACCGCGGTGCGCGCATTAAATGGTCTGGGGGTTTTTGGCATCGCCATTAAATGGCCGAATGATCTGATGGTTTCCGGGAAAAAACTCGGCGGCATACTTGTGGACATGCAGGGCGAACCGCCCGGCCGGGTGCGTTCGGTGATCGGTATCGGCATCAATGCACGCATGCCGGGAACAGCGGCGGAGGCAATCGGTCAACCCTGGACGGATTTGGCGGCACTGGCGCCGGGAGAAACACCTGATCGCAATCGTCTGGCCGCGGCGCTGATTGAAGAACTGATGACCGCATTGCAGCTATTCGCGACGCAGGGCTTCGGCGCGTTTACCGCCGACTGGCGCGCGCTGGATCTCGCTGCCGGCCGGCCCGTGAACCTGTATCACCAGCAGCAAACCATCAAAGGTACGGCGCTTGGTGTGGATCAGGACGGTGCGTTGCTGTTGCGCACGGATAACGGCACGCGCCGCTTCGTGTCCGGCGATCTTTCTCTGAGGATACAGCCATGATTTTGCTGGTGGATGCCGGCAATACCCGTATCAAGTGGGCGCTATGTCGCAACCACGAACTCTCCGGCCACGGCGCGGCATTACACGCGGCCAAACCGTTCAATGACGTGCTGACGCACGCCTGGGCCGCACTGCCTCAACCTGACCGTATCATCGTCGCCAACGTGGCCGGCAAGCCGATGGCCGAGAACATCAGCATCTATACCCGGGAACATTTCAAACTCACACCTGAATTCGTGATACCGGCGGCGCAAGCCGGCGGTGTCACCAACGGCTATCACAATCCAGCACAACTCGGGGCTGACCGATGGGCGGCAATGCTTGCCGCCCATCGGCGACGTCGCGGCCCAGTATGTGTAATCGGCTGCGGCACTGCGATTACGGTGGACACGCTGACGCGTGACGGGCGGCATCTGGGCGGACTTATCGCACCCGGTATCGGCATCATGCACCGGGCACTGGCGGATGCGGCTCCAGCCATTGCTTTTGAACCGGGTGCAGAGATCAAACTTTATGCAAATGATACCCGTAGCGCTGTGACCGCCGGCGTCGTGTATGCCGCAGCGGGTTTCATAGAACGGGCCGCGGCGCAAACCCTCGCACAACAGGGCGCGGATACCGAATTCCTCTTGACGGGTGGCGATGCCGAAGGCTTGCAGCCACAGTTGCAAGGACGGTTTACACTGGTGCCGCATCTGGTGCTGGAAGGGCTGGCGGTGTTGGCAGAGCGGCAAGCATGATGCGGAGTGTGTTTCTCGTCCTGGTAATCGCCAACGTGGTGGCGTTCATCTGGTATGGATGGCTGCGCTCACCCACGCAAGCGCCAGTCCACGCCACACCCTTGCCGCATGTGCAGCCGCTCAAGCTGATTGCGGATCTGACACCGGTCGAACGGCAGTCTCTCGCCGACACTGCCGCGTCTGGTTCAACGCCCGTCAGCACGTCTACGCGAGCAGCAAACCGCGCACCCGGAGAAAGTTGTTCGACCTATGGGCCGTTCCCGGATATCCAGGCTGCACAAACCGGCGCCGAGCGTTTGCAAAAAGACGGCGCCAGTGTCACCCAGCGAATGGTTCCGGGAAAAGTGCGTCTGGGTTACTGGGTTTACCTGCCACCCTTCGGCTCGCAACGCGAGGCGGATGCCGCGGCAAAACTGCTGAGAGCACGTGGCGTGAAAGATATCTATGTGGTTACGAGCGAGGCTAACCGCAATGCCATCTCGCTTGGCGTGTACAGCGATCGTTACGGCGCACTGACGCACCAGAAGAAAATCCGGCAGATGGGGTACCGACCACTCTTGACCGAACGCTTCCGCGACTCACCGCATTATTGGCTGGATGTCCGCGGTGCTGAAAACAGCTTGCCGGAGGCAAGCGTGTTCGCCGACCTCAATGAAGGCGATGTTGCCATCGAACGGACACAGTGCGGCCCCAGCCGCTGACCAGCAGGCCAGTCCCTGTTAAAATCGCAGAGTTTCTGGATGAAGCCGGCGTAGCTCAGTTGGGCTCGGCCGGTGTGTTGAATCGAAATGCCGGTAGCATTTCGATCCGGTCGAGCGCCTGAACAGGATTAGGGCGGAATTAGGAAAGCATAGCTTTTCCCGCCCGGACGCGAAGGGCAGGGTGCCCGTAGCTGGACTTGTCAAGCGAGGCAAGTAAGCCGAGCTGACAAGTTCAGGCTGGGGATTGGAAAATATTTTCGTTTCGCCAGGGATGGCACAGGTAAGGTTATTTAGTACGCCGGCGTAGCTCAGTTGGTAGAGCAACTGATTTGTAATCAGTGGGTCGGGAGTTCGATTCTCTCCGCCGGCACCAATTGATGCTTTATATAAGCATCTTTATTGGCCCTGATTTTTGCCAAGTCCGATTCTTTCTGTAATCCATGTTTGAGCTGCCTCGTGACCAACTGTTCGCGAGCTGGTCAGGCTCCCGCGTGGTACTGTCACAGGATCGTAATAAATCGGTCATTAAACTGTCATATTGTTTGGCTAAGCTTGTGTCAGGCCAGAATTACCACGGCCTGTCATGAATCATAACCAAATAAATTTCTTACTGGGGAGCAAACTCATACGCAAGATGCATTGGGTTGCTGTGTTATTGATGGGCGCCGCACTGTGCGCAGCTCAGGCGCATGCCGACACCCCTCCGGGAACTACCACCGTCGGTGGTACCATGTTCACTGACTTCACGGACCTGAACCAGAACGTCACGTCCCAGAGCACGGCTGGTAGTACATCTGCCAGTTCCAATAGCTATGGTATTGATGTCAAGCGTTTCTACCTGATTGTCGATCACACGTTTGACGACATCTGGTCCGCGAATCTGACCACCGACTTCAATTACGTGTCGGCGGACAAAGAAACCCAGTTGTTCGTAAAAAAGGCTTACGTACAAGCCAACTTGAGCAATGCCGCCAGCTTCCGT
>JBOIBC010000165.1:0-4058 GCA_050739295.1 Gammaproteobacteria bacterium | reverse complement strand
GGTTAGAGTAGTTGTGTTCCCGGCAGGTGCACCGGGGTAGGCGTTACGGAAGTTCAGGATATAAAACGCCAAAAAGCCGAGCCATAAGTACGGCGTCCAGTCGAACCATCCGTCGCGCGGTAGCAGCCGGCGGTGGACCCAAAGGATGGGCCTTGCCACCGGCTGCCAGATGCTCTTCACGGTTGTATTCATGCGTTCAATGCAGACTCACCTGGTCCAGGTCGAACTGGAACTTGCCCGGATTGCTGGCGCTGAAAGCGATGAAGTACACGTGTTTCCAGTCGGCGTTGGGAAAGCTGCTTGCCAAGGGAATATGGTATTCCTTCCACTGGTCCGTGGTCACGAATGAAGCGTAAAGCGGGATACTGCCGGGGCTGCCCGACATCAGCATGATGTTGTAGCTGCCGGGTTTGCCGCGCGCCCAGAAGCTCAGTTCCTGTTTGCCGGTTAGGTCTGCGGGCTGCATCGGCTCGCGGCCGGGAAACCAGATTGCGCCCGCCCAGGGGTAAGGAAAACCTGCTTTGATTTCACCGCTGACCTGCAAAGCGCTGTGCGTGCCGTCGGCGCCGGGATGGATCAGGGCAATGTTCGCCACCGAATGGCCGCCCGCGCGCTCGTCGGTGCTCACAGACCAGCCCCAGCCGATCTGGCCGTGACCGTGGTTCAGGATAAGCGTTCCGTATTGCTTGCTCTCCACGGCCTTGTCCTCGAAGTCGCCAATCATGACGCCGCCAGCGGGCGCGACAGTATCGACGGTGTGAGGGGGCGGCGCAGCAGAGGCAGCAGGGCCGGATTTGGGCGTTGGCAGCAGGAACAGGATTGCTACGGCTGTGATAAGCAGCAGTGCGATGATCAAGCCGCTGCGAGCAATACCTTTTTGTCTTGTACGCATGAATTCTCCGTTAGAGGTTAACGATCCTGAATGCGCCGCCAACTACGCACAGCAAACCACAGGCACACGATGGTGAACGCCACGAGATAAATCAGATGCGTGGCGAGATGGCTTCCATCACCCATGTGGATGATGCCGAGCGCGATCTGCACCAGGTGATAGGCGGGGAATATCCACCCCAGCTGTTGCAGCCAGTGGGGCATCTCGTGGAGCGGTACCCACAGGCCCGATAGAAACGACATGGGCAGATAGATGACGTTTATGATGGCGACGGACGCCTGACCGCCGATACGCAGACCCACGACGAGGCCAAGATCGCAGAAGGGCAGCGTGCCAGCGATCAATATGATTGCGAGGATGAACCATTCGCTGCGGGGCAGTCTCACACCGCCGAATACCGCGCCCAGCACGAACAGCAGCAGCATGATGATGAGTGCGAACAGCATCGCCATGACGGTTTTTGCGAAGAGATAGGCCGTCGGCGGCATGGGTGCCACGCGCTTCAAAGCCAGGACACCCTGTTCGCGTTCCATGGCCACGCCCACACCGAAGCCGAATAGCGCCGGCGCCATGATGCCGAAGGTACCGTAGGTGGCAATCATGTAGGTGGCGATGTCGCCTCTACCGCGATACAGGAGCAGGCCAAAGAACACGTAGAACATGGTCGGGAACAACAGTGTTGGCAGGGCGAAACCCGGCATGCGCACCACACTCCAGAACTGAAAGCCGGCTTCGCGGAGATATACGCCAAGCGTGTCGCGCCAAGTCCAATGCGGCACGGATTCCGATCCCTCGACCTTTTCGTCATTCCCGCGAACGCGGGAATCCAGTGGTTTTGATTCCTGGACCCCGGCTTCCGCCGGGGTGACGGACGAATTTAATCCCTTGATGCTCTCGGTATTCATGCGGCTTCCTCCTCACGGCTGTCATCGGTGAGTGCCAGGAAGGCTTCTTCCAGTTTTGCGCCGGTCACTTCCAGATCGTGCAGCGTGGGGTCGAGCTTGAGCATTTCAAACAGCACGCTTTCCGCGTGCGCTGCGGTAATATCCAGTCGTTCGCCGTCCTGTTTCACAGAGGTTACGCTTTGCAGCATCTTGATTTGTGCGGCGTTCAGTTTTGTCACGCAGCGGATATGACGTTGCGCTACGGTGTTCTTGATTTCGGCGGGCGTGCCTTCCGCGATCACCCGGCCGCGATTGATGACCACGATGCGATCCGCCAGCGCATCCGCTTCCTCAATATAGTGCGTGGTGAGCACAATGCTGTGGCCCTGTTGCCTGAGATTGCGGATCGCCGCCCAGAATCCGCGCCGTGATTCCACGTCCAGGCCCACCGTCGGCTCGTCCAGAAACAGAAGTTCCGGATTGCCACAGATCGCCAGCGCGAACAGCAGACGCTGTTTCTGGCCGCCGGAAAGTTTTATCACCGGACGCTTCTCAAGCCCGGTGAGTCCAGCGGTCTGCAGTACTCCTTTCAGTGGCAGCGGATTTGGGTAATAACCGGACTGTAATGCAATGATTTCGTGCACACGCGCGCGGCCGCCAAGCTGCGCGCCTTGCAGCATGGCGCCAACGCGGCGGCGTGCACTCACTTCACAGGGCGACTGGCCGAACAGTTCCACGCTGCCGCTCGTGGGCCAGGCGAGGCTCAGGAGCAGGTTGACGCTGGTGGTCTTGCCGGCGCCGTTCGGACCCAGCAGCGCCAGCACCTCGCCACGGTGAATGTTTAGGTTCAGATGGTCCACGGCGGTGACCGTCCCGTAACGTTTGGTGGCGTTTCTGAGTGCCGCAATTGTGGTCGGAGAATCGTTGTTTTTGTCCATGATCATCTCCCGTTGGGATGAGGCAACTATGGGGTTCTGGTGCTGGGCTCACCAGTTCCATTCGTCAGGATTTGTATATGACGGATGTCATACGCTGGCGCGTTGATTTAGCCTAGCGAAAAATGACATTTGTCATTTGGCCTCGGTAAATCCGGCAACTGGCAATGTGGAACCGGTACGCGCGATAATGGCCCGGTCTGGAAGTCATCTGAAATGCCCCTGAGAGGTGTTTTTGACCCAGGCTTTGGTATCGTAAGGAATGGTGCCTACATGAAATTTCTGCCATTGCTCTGGGCCAATCTCACACGGCGAAAGACGCGCCTCATCGTCACATTGTTGTCGGTGATGTTCGCGTTCCTGCTGTTCGGCGTGCTCATGGCAATCCGTCAGGCGTTCACACTGGGCGCAAATTTCATTGGCGCCAACCGTCTGATGACCATAAGTGCGATATCGCTCACGGTGGCCCTGCCCTTGGGCGACGGGCAGCGCATTGCAAATGTGAAGGGCGTCGAGGAGGTAAATGCCGTGGCTTGGGTGGGTGGTTACTTTCAGGATTCACGCAAGCCGATTTATGCCCTGGCTGTTCAAGCCAGAAATTTTCTGGACATCTATCCGGAATATATTCTGCCTTCCACCCAAAAGCAGGCATGGCGTTCTGACAAGCGCGGCGTGATCATCGGTGCCACGCTGGCAAAACAATACGGCTGGAAACTTGGACAGCAGATTCCACTGCGCTCCAACATCTGGCGTGACAAGAACGGCAACAACACCTGGGATGTCACCATTGATGGCATCTTTACCAGCCAGATAAAGGGGCAGGACAGCAGCCTGTTCATGCACTACCAATACCTGAATGACACCCGCACTTTCGGCGCAGACAGCGCCAGCTGGTTTGTGCTCAAGATCGCCGACCCCAAACAGGTCACGCAGGTGTCGCAGGCGGTGGATGCCCTGTTTGCCAATTCAGATGACGAAACCCGCACGTCCACCGAAAAGGCAGTTATACAGAATTTTGCCAGCCAGTTTGGCGACATCGGCGCCATCGTCACCGCGGTGGTGGGCGCGGTGCTGTTCACCATGCTGCTGGTGACCGCCAACACCATGGCGCAGTCGGTGCGCGAGCGCACCGCCGAGCTGGCGCTGATGAAAGCCCTGGGGTTCGGTAAGCTGCGGCTGGCCGTGCTGGTGCTGCTGGAATCACTGTTATTGACGGTGATCGGCGGTGTCATCGGCCTTTTATTGGCCTACGCGGTGATCGCCGCCATCCCCGATGCGCTGCTGCAATTCCTGCCGGGCCTGTACCTGCCCACCACCGGCATTGTGTTCGGCGTTCTGCTGATGCTG